>CAKVMU010000173.1 GCA_934773085.1 uncultured Candidatus Melainabacteria bacterium | reverse complement strand
AAAGGAATGAGGATGAAAAACTGTCTGATATTTCTCAAAAGGTAAGTCAAAATATTAAAGACTACAATAAGACTGTCGAACACCTTTATCCGGAAAGAGAATTGTCCGTTAATTCCAAAGTCATTGACCATTTGTTTACATGGGCGGAATTAAACAATAAAGATTCTGACAGTCGTAAAAACTGGAAAGAACTTTATAGTGGCGAGATGAAATTATCTATCAAAGACGAAGGATCATTGTTCAAAGAAATTACAATGACCGCTGATTTACTAAAACAGTTAATAGAGGTTTCTGAGTGTGGTGCAAAAATATCACAAAGCAAGGTGGCTAAGGAATACTACTCAATTCTATCAAAAAACCTTTCTGAAGCATTAAACCTTATACAACGGGAACCGGTGAACGATACAAGCATTTAAGTTGTGATATACTTAGTTGTATGAGACTTTTAAGATTAGGGCTAAAAAATTATAGAAATTGCAAAGACGTTTGTATCAATTTTGAGAAACAAAAAACTCTTATCATTGGTAAAAATGCTCAGGGCAAAACTAATATTCTTGAGAGCATATATCTGCTTTCAGACTTAAAAAGTCCTAGAACCTCAACTCTTACAGATTTAATCATGTTTAATGAAAACTGTTTTGACATAAATGCCCAGATAGAAAAAAATAACACAGATATTGAGCTTGATTTTTCATACAACACAGAAAAAAAACGTGAATTTAAGATAAACAAAGTTAAATCAACCTCAAAAGATTTTAAACTTACTGTAAAAACAGTACTTTTTTCAACAAAAGACTTGCTTTTACTGCGTGGAACTCCACAAGACAGAAGAGATTGGTTAGACAGGGCTATTTCTCAAATTTATCCAGCCTACGATGAAAGACTTTCCAAATACGACAAGATTAGAATTCAAAAAAATAATTTATTAAAATCTGAAGAAATAGATGAAACTTTACTTGATATTTATAACGAACAAATGGTTATAACCGGTGCAAATATAATTTTTCTGCGCAAAAAGTTCTTAAGAGAAATTGAAAAAATATCGTCACAAAAACATAGAATCATTAGTAATTCAGAGGATTTTTCGCTCTCATATACTTGTCCTGAAGATGATATTGAAAACATCTGCAACTACCTGCGGGAAGAACTAAAAAGCAGACGTTCAGAAGAATTCGGACGAAAGCAGGCATGCGTCGGTCCACACAGAGATGATATAGAATTCAAAATTAACGGAATTGATGCCGTAAAGTTTGCATCCCAAGGTCAACAAAGAACTCTTGTTTTGGCTTTAAAATTAGGTGAACTTGAAATTATAAAAGATAAAACAGGATATTCTCCTATATTATTATTAGATGATGTGCTCGCTGAGCTTGACGAAGCAAGACAAAATTACCTCCTAAAATCAATTGAGCAAGATGTTCAGACAATCATCACATCTGTAGACACACTCCTGTTTGAAGAAGAATTTTTAAAAGATGTACAAATATATTCTGTTGAATCAGGCGTTGTAAAGAACTATTCAGAAATATAAGCTGCTTCAAATTTATATGCTTCAAGAGTTCTTGAGAAGTAATCCGGCTCCAATCCGGCTTTTTCCTTCAAAGAGTTCAGAAAGACCTGCCTGTCCGGAAGTTGTTCCCACACAACCGGCAGATAAACAGCACGTTTTTCACCCTCAACTAAGATAACTCCGTGAGGATAGATTTGTGATAACAAATCCCTCTCATCCTTAAACATTATCCGCTCTATAGAAGACAATATTGAAACAGAAACCTGTAAATTATCCAATTCATCCACTGTCAAAGGTTCAAACCTTGGGTCTTGGAATCCGGCATTTTTTGCATTGTCAATAATATCCAAAATCAAAGGTTTTGTTGGATAAACGGAACCTATACAACCTCGAAGTTGCTCATTTTTTTTCAGGGTAACAAAGGATGCTCCGTATTCTGTCAAGACAGACGGAATATCACGTGGTATAAATTCTTCTTGATTAACTGATGCCAAAATACTTTTTCTTGCGATATCAATAATGTAGTCTGAATAGTATTTTTCAATATAATCGTTTCTTGAATCCGTATACAAGAACCAAGAACCATATCCGACCACTTTATCAGACTCCTTGCTTATATCACCGGAATTATACATCATTGTTCTAATCATGGTACAGTCATTGTTATTTGCGAAATCTACCAATCCCATAATTCCTGTTAAACCACATGCCTGTTGTGGCTGAAAATAATCAAGCTTTCCTGTCTCAATAATAGTCGCCGTATATGTATCAATTTGTCTACATTCCTGTCGTGTAAAATAATGACTCAAGTCAGACGAAATAACGAAAGAAGAATTTTCCCAATAAGCAGATATCAAATCTGAAATCAACCTATAATCACAATCCCCAACCAAAATCGGAACAATTTTAAACTTTTTGCCTATATTTTTTAATCCTTTAACAAAATCCATTGCAGATTGAATATGAGGACAAAAGAGATTCTGTATAAACGGTAATTGGACTTCAATTGAGTGTTCTTTGTCAAATACTTCATCCGCCACAATACACGGAAATCTATCAGATATATCCTTTATCAATCTGTTATTAACTTCCAAACTGCCCAATGGTGTGTCAAAATATGTATACTCTGGTAACGCAATATTATTAAAAGACTCGTGATGCGAAGGAGCTATTATAAATATGTTCTCATTCAGCTCCAAATGTTGAAAAGCTACCATTGCAGCATGACCAGAATATGTAATCCCTGCATGCGGAACAATAATAGCCTTGCTTTTGTAATTAATTTTCAAATCTTGTTTATAAGAATTTAATAAATTTGTTAACTCTTCAGGTTTTTCTGGGTAAAAACTACCTGCAAATACCGGACTTTTATTCATACCTTGTTTCCTCTAAAAAAATTATAGTCCAACTAAACTTTATTGAAAAGAGGTATTATATTAAATAAAAAGAGCGAGATGAAAAACACTTCATCTCGCTATCAGCTATCCTTTATTCATTACTTAATCGATATTTTTCAATTTATTTAACATTACATCACACAACTGTCTTCTGTCTGCTAAATCCTTTCCTTGCGTAAAGACAAGTTCTCGATTGCCATCTTTAATAAATTCTGCACTGCGTAAACCTTTATAGTTTGTTAAAAGTTTTGTTTCAACCCCTTTTTCAGTTAACAAATCTGCTAAAAATTGTACCTTTGGAGGTACAAGTTGCAACCCTAAATCACTCTTGGCAGAAACCAAATCATTTTTAGGAATATATTCAAATTCAACACTTGCCTTTCCACCTTCATCACAAGCTAGATACTCTTCCATTGATGCTTTAGAATACCTTCCGTCATTGATAACAGCGTTGTCTTTCATATTAATTCGACCATTCATAAGGTTAATTCCATCAGCCAATAAATTTTCAGGCAATCCATCTAACAAACTGTTTTCAAACTGAAATTTTGCGTAATTTCTTTGTTTATCAATATCAGACATATAATCTTTTGAAAATTCTTTACGCATTTTCATAATCTTGTCATTAACAACATCCAATCCCAATGCATATAATACGCATAGAGCTGAAAACTTTGCCCCCTTACCTACAACTGTCGGTTTCACATATTCATAAGTTTTAGTATTAAAACCTTTAAAAGCAGGGGCATTTTCTTGTTTCTTAGCTTGTAACAAATTTGGTTGAGAATAGGATGTTATTGCATTAATGTTCATATAAATCACCTTTCTGTATTGACCACTAATGATTCAACACTGCTAAACAAATATTTTTGCGTAGTTATTTACAAAAATTTACGATATCACATTATCAACTTACAAAGTTTTCGTAACATCTTTCAAATACTGTTTTATAGCAGGAGTTATCATCAAATCCGGTTCTTCTGTTGTCACCTCGTCCAATACATTTATCCCTTTACGGATTTGACCAGTTTTTATATACAGCAAACCTAATTTTATCCTATCAAACGTGTCGTTTGAAGATTGATACTCATTTATTTTTGTAC
>CAKVMU010000172.1 GCA_934773085.1 uncultured Candidatus Melainabacteria bacterium | reverse complement strand
CCTTCTTCTTAATAATCGCCTCAACTTCATCAACACCTGTTTCAGCTACATCTGCGATCTGATCCAATGTATAACCTTTTTTATACATATTCAGAATAAACTTTTCGCTTGTTTTTTCAGTAGCTTTTTCTTCAATTCCTGTACTCAGATTACACATAATTCTCACATCCTCCCTGAATTCTTGACTGATTGGAATATTATATTCATGTTCTATAATATCCAATTTTTCCTGTAAATTGTTAAATTGTTAATAAAAATCACCCAATTTACACCATGGTAAACTGAGTGACTTCTCACATTTTATGCCTTTTAAGATACTTCTGTCAAATCCTGATTTATACCTTGCAAAATTAATTTAAGATGTCAGTATCTGTATATTAATTTCAATTTCTTGTCTGTTTCTTATTCAGTAGGTGAAACTACAAAGGTTACCAAACATTCCTCTGTCCAATAACTATTTTCCTTGTCATGTAGAGTAATTGAAAAAGCTGTATGCGTATCATCTAACCATTTAAAATCCGTCGTTGTATCGGCTATGGAAATGACACACACATCATAGTCATGCTTAAAGGGATCGCCACCTTCTCCTGCATCAAACCTACCCCAATTTTCTATTTTAAAAGTAGTTTCCGAAAGCTGTGTTGCTTTGTATAAATTCCATTTGTCATGCTGATAAGTAAAATTTGCAACAGAATCACTGGTTTCAATTGCGAAGCATACGCTTACAATTCCTTCCATACGGTTATTATTCTCATCACTCATAGAAATAGAAAAAGCTGTATGCGTATCATCTAACCATTTAAACTCTGTCGATGCATCGGTTGAGGAAATGACACACACATCATAGTCAAGCTTAAAAGGATCTCCATCTTCCCCTGCATCAAATCTACCCCAATTTTCTATTTTAAAAGTAGTTTCTGAAAGCTGTGTTGCTTTGTATAAATCCCACTTGTCATACAAGCAAGTGAACTCTTTTCCAAATTCTTCTAACTCTTTTGCTATTGTTTCTTCCGAAACTGCTGAACTGTCCGTTGCCACCGTTTCGCTATTTCCTGTTTCTTTACTGTTACCACATGCCACAAAAGATAAAATCATAGACATTGTAACTAGCATCATAATAATCTTTTTCATATTGTGCCTCCTGTTTGTTCTTTGCTAAGCTCCTTAATAAGTGCTTCTGCCTGTAAAATTAATGTATTAATCCTTTCCCACTCTTCTTTCAATTCCTCAATCCTCCTTTCCAGAGCTGCCTTTACGATAGGATTGGGTGCATCTATAAGCTCCTTGATTTCTTTCAGTTTGAAGCCAAACTCCTGATACATCTTAATTTTTTCTATTCGCTTCACTTCACTTTCCCCATAAAGCAAATATCCATACTTATTTTTATCAGATGCCTGCACCAATCCCATCTCCTCGTATCCTTGTATTGCACAGCTAAGTTCTCTTCTTCTGACAAATATACTCTACCCACACTATTGGTATATTTGATTTCCACTGTGTCCTTATCTGTAACTGTGTCAGCCTTAGATGTTACAGGTAACGCTGTTATAATCATTATGCAACACAACAACGCACCTAAAAATTTCTTTCTCTTCTTCATTTTAAATTATCCTTTCAATATATATTATTGTTTTGAAAAATCAAAAAAAGCAGACCACGTAAACCGCAGTCTGCTACAACTCCGATTTCTCACATACGGATATCCCAAGGCAGAATATCTCTGCCAATGGAATACCCTTGTGAGAAATCAAGAACAGGGTGTAAGTATGTTTGCAACCACACTTATCACCCTGTAATATATCTGAAGGCTCTGACTTTATCTGCTTGCAGCACAATTTATCTCTTGTAAATAATCCGTATCTACTGTAAAATAATATCGTGTGTATCGCAGACTTTGTCTGTATTGTGTGGTACTATCGCTACCATCCTTGCTCCGTAAGGTTGCCGCCTTGCGGAGTGGTACACCATTTGTATCGTTCTTGAATTTCTCATCTAAATTTTACCATACCAAATATACAAATACAAGTCTAAAAGTGGAGCAATCCACTTTATTTTTTTGTCGGACACTATCGTCACTTTTTCCAAATTTTATTCTCATCTATGAGCTTATTTGTCGGACACACAGAAGCCATTTTTTCAAATTTTTCACTCTTATATTGTCTAATAATCGAATTTTCCCACCCTTATGTTATGTAAAAAACTCTATGTCTTAGGATGATTTTTCTTTTATCTAATCTGCGTTTTAATACCTTAGTTGCCACAATTTTACCCCTTATATGAAAAAGCACTCTTAAATGGCATTTATCTTAAGTTGAACTCTAATATGGCGGATTTTAATCAACATTTTTCGGGGCGTACTATGCCCAAATTTATAAAAATGTAGAAAGTGTGATTACAATGAAAAGTAAAAAGGTATGTATTAGAATCAATAATGATTTATTAAGCAAGCTCTGCACGCATTACAGCCTTGATTTTTCCACATCCAACATATCCGATGTAATTAAGAAGTGTATCAGTGACTGCATTCTTGAGCAAATGCTGTACACAAAATGTAAACGCCAACAGACTCCTCTTATGACTTTAAACAATGTCAAAAAACAAAAAAAAGAATGCTCTGCCGATACCCGTATATCCGTGAGAATCGACATTGACATTTTGGAATATGTTAAAACATATTATAGTACTAACAGCCAAACAACTGCTATTTTATGCTGCATCTTTGATGTATTAAACAATATAGCAGAAAATCATACACTTACACCCCGATACAGCATCATTTATATGATTGGACAAAAGGACCCGCAGATGCAGTAATTTTTGAATAGTATTTTCGATGAAATTAAAAGCAATAACACCATTGAACGCTATATCGAGCCATTCACTGGAACTGCTAATGTTTTACTTCACTCTGATGAAACAGATACAGAATTTATAAATGACAACAGCTCAGACCTGATAAATCTGTTAAGGGTAATTAAGCAGTATCCTTTTGACATAAAGAAACTTGATGTAAGTAAGGCAACATTTAATGCTTTAAAGCAAAAACTGATTTTACCCTTTTCACTTAAAAGCAGTAGGAAAGCTAAAATAGACCGAGCAGTGGCTTTCTACTTTTGCCGATACACATCAGTTTATGGCAAAGGTGAATCATAAAAAAAAAATATGAAGCAGACATGTTTTTTTAGGAAACTGGACACAATATCCGTAATTTCCAAAAGGTTGGAAAATGTTACTATAAAAAAGAACGATGCCCTGTATTTTTCAAAATCGCTGTTTAATTCGGAGCATCAGCTAATCTATATTGACGCACCTTACATAAAATCTGAGGAGCATTACAAAATGAACAATAAGAAAAATACCGCCTTTTCTTCACACACAGCTCTAAGAAACAAAGTGGAAAAGCTACGCAAGAACAACATATGCCTTATAAGTTACAGAATCACAGCCTCAGCAAGTATGAGAAAAAATGGCATTACAGATAAATCCATAACCAAAATATTGGACAGGCTGTATTGTCAAAGAAATTATTTTTACATACTAAAACCCTTAAAAGCCACAAATGGGCAGGTTGAGATACTTTTATCAACCCACCCGTTTAACGGAGCAACACCTTATACTATGCCACTTTCATGAGATGGCTGATTTTTAAACCTATATCATTTGAAAATACTTCAGTGCCTCCACAATATACTTTTCTTTTTCTGGTGGGCACTGTGGCACTTTCGCATCAGCTTTTTGTGACTTGTTATAATTATCCCTCATTTCAATTCCGTTCTTTCTCTTGATTTGGGAGATATATAATGTCGATACTTTTACCCCGTATTTGTTGAATATATATTCTTTAATCTCTGCATAAGTAGCTTCACTCTCTGAAGCAGTAATATCCAACTCATCAAGGTCTAATGATACTTTCAGTTATTCGTCGACATGTTTTTGGGACAAAAGAACAACTGTCTCAACGGTACTTTCGTTGTCCCAATAAAGTTCCTGTGTCTCCCTGTCTCCAAAATACACTGGAAA
>CAKVMU010000171.1 GCA_934773085.1 uncultured Candidatus Melainabacteria bacterium | reverse complement strand
GATTAAAACTTTACATAACTTTACACACAGTCAATTTTTGTAACAAAAAATTGTTTATATATATGTGTAGTAGTAATAAAAGGTGCTTAACTATGGTAATGGGAATTAATTCATTTTCATCATACGGTTCTATGGGAGCTAGCAATGTGCCACAATACTTTCACCAAAAGTATGGAAACGGACCTGCTGACTTTTCCACAAGAGGGTATGAGGCTCCTTGCCCAATAGCTTATACTCCGGTACATCCGAATCTGAATCCACACGACAATGCGTTTAAAAGATTTATCCGTAAATGCTTTTCATAACGAAGTCCAATTTTAATTTATTCATGATATCATGAGTAAGTTAGAAAATTAGGAGTATAGTTATGGCAAAAGATTGCAGTTTTGATGTTGTTTCTGAATTTGATAAGCAAGAGCTCGTTAACGCTATTGATCAGGTTAAGAGAGATTTGTCATCAAGATTTGATTTAAAAAATTCCAATTCAACAGTCGATATGGAAGCAGACAAGTCAATTACAATAACTACAAATGATGAGATGAAGCTCAGAAATATTTATGACATATTACAAACAAAACTTGTAAAAAGAGGTTTGAGTATAAAGATTCTGGATGCACAAGGTATCGAAAATGCTCTCGGCGGCAACGTTAGACAAATTTACAATCTAAGAAAAGGACTTACTCAAGAACTTGCCAAGAAAATTGTTGCAGATATAAAAGATTCTAAGTTAAAAGTACAAGCATCAATTCAAGGTGAGCAAGTACGTGTAACGGGCAAAAACAAAGATGATCTTCAAGAAGTTATAAAACTCTTGAGAGGAAATGAAGACAAATATGACTATCCTTTGCAGTTCACGAACTACAGAGGCTAAACACAACAGAGGCACTTAATGTCAAATTTTGAAAACACAGTAGACAGAATTCACGAATTAATCGACAGTGATACTGAGCAACAGCTTAAAGACGAGCTCAACCTTTATCACTCTGCCGATTTGGCGGATATCTTCCAGCAACTTAAGCCGGAAGACAGATTAATTTGTTTTATGAAACTTGATGAAGAGAAAGCTGCTGATGTTATTGAATACTTGCCTCCACAGCTTCAGGTTGAAATTCTGGGAGAAATCGATGAAGGTTTAGCATCCAGACTCATCTCAAAACTACCTCACGATGAAGCTGCCGACGTTTTGGGCGATATGGAAGAGGACGAAACTCAGACCTATTTGGAAAAACTTCCGCAAAAGTTCTCTTCTGAAATCAGAGAATTGCTCACATACAACGAGGATACCGCCGGTGGTATTATGACCCCGTTGGTGCTTACTGTCGGCTACAACATGAGCGTTAAAGATGCCTTGGACACAATCAGAATAAAGGCTGAGAAAGAAAACATGGAGCTCTACTATGTTTATGTAGTAGACAAACACAACCATCTGGTGGGCGTTGTTTCACTTCGTACATTGTTAACTTCTCCTGTCGACTTGAGCATCTCTGACATCATGTCAAAAGATATCGTCAAAGTCCACGTCGATGACTATCAAGGACAGATTGCCGATATTTTCATGAAGTATCAATTCAATGCTCTTCCTGTTGTCGATTTATACAATCACCTAAAAGGGATTGTAACTTGGGATGACGTTCAAGACATTGTTGAAGAAGAAACCACCGACGAGATTTATACATCTTCCGGTATCGTAACAGATTTGTGCGATGATGACGATATTTTAACAGGTAGTCTGGCACATTCAATCAAAGCTAGAGTTCCTTGGTTATTTATTACACTTATCGGAGAATTCATTGCTGTTTCTATTACAAACAAGTATGATAAAACATTTACCGCATTACCGATTATCGCAGCATTTATGCCACTATTAGCCGGACTCGGCGGTAACATCGGAACGCAAAGCATAACTCTTATGGTTCGTGGTATGTCAACAGGACAAATATCCTTAAGTACAGGTTGGCACCAGATTTTAAGAGAAACTGCTACCGGACTAAGTATAGGTCTGATATTCGGAGCATTGGTTACTTGTGTAACTTGGGGGTGGCAGCACAACGTTGAACTCGGTTTAATCGTTGGTATCGCAATGACCCTAAATATGACAATCGCAACAATGATTGGAACCTGCACCCCTCTCATCCTTAAAAAGATGAAATTTGACCCTGCCGTTGCTTCCGGACCGGTTATTGCAACGACAATTGACGTAATCGGCTTAGCAGTATACCTAACATTAGTAACTTGGTATTTGATATCATTGTAGAGAATTGAGATGAAGAAGTTTTACATAAAATCAATGGGCTGTAAATCTAATCAATTTGAAGGACAAATTGTGGCCCAAAAGCTTACTGATGCAGGGTATTGCGAAGTAAAAAAAGAAAACGAAGCTGAAATTTATATTCTTAATTCTTGCTCTGTCACTCACAAGAGTGACAACGAGGCAATGTATCTGTTAAGACACGCTCATTCTCACGGTTTAAAAACTGTTTTAACAGGATGCATCGCACAAATCGAGAAAGAAAAATTGCTGCAAGAACCATTTATAGATTGCGTTTTTGGGAATGAAGATAAGTTTAAAATGGCAGAGCTTTTATCAGCGGAAGAGAATTATGCGGTGAAAGATTTAATGTCTTCCGATGAATTTTGTAAAGTCACACTTGATGACACTACAAAAACAAGAATCAGCTTAAAGATTCAGGACGGATGCGACAACAGGTGCTCTTATTGCGTAATCCCTTACGGCAGAGGAAAATCCCGTTGGGCGGATGCAGATTTTATTGTTAATGAAATCAACCGATATACTGAACTTGGTTACAAAGAAGTCGTATTAACAGGGATTCATATTGGATTATGGGGTAATGGGAACCTGCTTGAACTATTGCAAGATATAGAAAAAAAGACATCTATTCCACGTTACCGACTTGGCTCTCTCAATCCACACGAAATCACACCGGAGTTATTGAACTTCCTTCAAACCAGCGAAAAATTCTGTCCACATTTTCATTTATCGCTGCAATCTGCGTGTAACAAGACTTTAAAAAGAATGAATCGTCACTATACTGTTGAATATTATCTTGACCAGATTGACGATATCAATTCAAGATTTGAAAAACCTTTTCTTGGCAGCGACATCATTGCAGGTTTTGTCGGCGAAACAGAAGAAGATTTTCAGACAACAGTCGAAAATCTAAAAAAAGCAAACCTAAGTCAAATACATACATTTCCGTATTCCATCAGAAAAGGTACTATTGCCGAAAAATTGAGCGGACATTTGCCTGACAAAATAAAAGATGAAAGAGCCTCTGTTATAAAAAAAATCTCTGCAGAAAAATTCAAAAACTTTGTTGAATCGAATATCGGCAGAGAAGAAGAAGTTTTGATTGAAAAAAGATTAGACAAAAACGGCAAATATAAAGGTGTTACAAGAAATTATCTAACTGTACACCTTGATAACGGAGAATTTAATTCTTTACAAAAAGTTCTTTTACAAAAAAACAATTTGTGTTAAAATCATTAAATAGTTGGAGCAATAAATTATGATTACAATAAAAGATGTTGAACATGTTGCTAAATTAGCACGTTTGGAATTAACAGAAGAAGAAAAAGAAAAATTTACAAAGCAATTGGGTGATGTTTTAAAACACGTCGATGCAATGAACGAAGTTGATACTTCAAACGTTGAGCCAATGGCGCACGCAATTGATTTTGTTAATGTTATGAGAGAAGACAAAGTCTTCTACGAGCAAACTAAAGAGGAACTTATGAAGAACGCTCCTTATGAGGAAAACGGATTCTTCAGAGTCCCAAAAATCAATTAAGCAAAAAGAGGGTTTCTTGCCCTCTTTTTTATTGTCACAAATCAGTTTTTACAGTTTTATTAGGGGTTGAAAGAAAAGGAGTTTATCGGCTATGACAAAATATATTTTTATCACAGGCGGTGTTGTAAGTTCATTAGGTAAAGGGATTATAGGTGCATCCCTAGGGAAACTCTTGCGTGCAAGAGGTTTTTCTGTTGCGATTCAAAAATTTGACCCTTATATAAATGTAGACCCCG
>CAKVMU010000170.1 GCA_934773085.1 uncultured Candidatus Melainabacteria bacterium | reverse complement strand
CTATGAAGGTTCTATCGACAAATTTGCAACACATCTTGAAGATGTTAATGCTTTGGAAACAACTGAGGTAAACAGCGACATTACAAACGGGAACATTCCGGAAGTAACTATTCAACAAACTGTAGGCAAAAATGAAGATGACAGCGGAGACAAGACAACTTATGGTTTTGGGAGTTTAACAAGCAATAACAATAATGTAGTTAAGAATAAGAACAAGAATCCATTTATGTAAACAAATGTAAATATTTACTCAAAAAATTAAAGTTTCAATAAAAAATACCGATATAAATAATAAAAACGAATCCACGGAGGTAATATGTCAATAAAGATAGAATCAGAAGCATATTGCAGAAAAGCATATCTAAACTACCACTGTTACGGTAATACGATGGGAATTACTGCAAAAGAGATGGGTGAAATAACCACTGCGTGGAAAAATAAACTTTCCTCTTGGCAAGAATCTGTATCAAATGACGAAAATCAATACGAATTTGACGACAGTAACTTCGAAACATCAAAAACGAAAGGTAAAGAAACCGCAAAAGATGCAACCGGATATGACGGGAATCAGGCAGGTCAAATAACTCGAACCGTTGCTGACACTGCAGCCTCTGCCGGTACAGCAATAACGGGAGTTTTAAGCGCCTCTAGCAAGATCGGGAAGTGGTCTTGGATTGTTTCAACATCAACTTCACTAGCAACAGGGATACTGTATAAGGTACTAAAACCAAACAAAACTCAAAAAGAAGCTTGTGATGAGATGCAAACCCAATTACAAAGTGCACAAGGCGCTGCAGCAGAGGCTCAAGATGAAATGGAAAGAATGGGCGAAGAAATTATGGCACTTTCGGATGAAGCAAATGATGAAAATGATGCTGCAAATGATGACATAATGGAACAAAAGACCGAGTACGACATGTATACAAAATCAATGGCTGCATTAAAAGCAAAAGCCGAATCTGGAGAACCACTAACTAAAGAAGAAAAAGATTTGTATAAAGAACTGGCTAAACTTGCAACAGAATCTGGCAAAAATATCGAAACGACACAAAAAGATACAAGTGACAGCGTTAATGATATTTACGACGAAATGGGCGGCTATCAGGATGGTTATGATTATGCAGCAGAAACCATCGGTGAAATTGAAGGTATGACGGATTACGCTTCCAGCTTTGACACATCAACAAGAGATCAATGCACAACTGAAGCTATAGCACAAGGTCTAAATGCAGCTGGTGGTACAGCTGGAGCATTAAGAGCAGGAATATTTGCTACGTCAGGAGGCTTTACAACAGCATGGGCTTGGGCTTTTGCAGCTATGGGCGCTACTGGAGCTGCTCTGTCAGGAATTGGAGCTGCTGAGCAAAAGAAATGGGCAGTAGAAGTTGGAAATGAAATCAGTACAAGAAAGGACACACAAGACCTTAACAGCGCCACCAACGATATGTACGACCAAGAAATAACAAACTACGATGCTTGGATGGGTGGTGTTGAAGATTTGGAACTTGATATTCCGACAGAAATTGACCCTCCAAAAGAAACTTCATTACCTAATAATGAACCTGCAGCACCAACAGAAGATAAAAAGACTAAAAAAGAAGAAGATAAATAAATTTCCCCTCCCTTGGGGGAGGGAATTTCAAATTATGTGAATTATAATATATCCCCAAAACTATCCCAATACTAGCTCTGCACGAGGTTGGTTTACGACTGCTCTCACGTAGTTATAGTATTCATTATTGACACCATATTTTTCGATTTTTGCAAGCAAATCTTCTCTGTTAATAAAGCCTTGATTATACGCAATTTCTTCTAAACAAGCAATCTTCACACCCTTATTGAGCTCCATTGTCTGAACAAATACGCTTGCTTGAAGCATTGAATCATGAGTTCCGGTGTCAAGCCAAGCAAAACCTCTTCCAAGAATTTCAACGTTCAATTCTCCACGTTCAAGGTAAATTCTGTTCAAATCAGTTATTTCCAATTCACCACGAGCAGAAGGTTTAAGTGTCTTTGCATATTCGCAAACTTTATCATTATAAAAATACAAACCAGTAACTGCATAGTTAGATTTTGGAAGAGCCGGCTTTTCTTCTAATGAAATTGCACGTCCGTTTTGGTCAAATTCTACGACTCCAAATCGTTCAGGGTCCTTAACAGTATACCCAAAGACTGTTGCAGCAGATTTTTTAGCCAATGCATTTTTCATAATAGTTGAGAATCCGTGACCATGGAATATGTTGTCCCCAAGTATCAGTGCCACATCATCTCCATTTATAAAATCTTCTGCTATTAAAAACGCATCCGCAATTCCTCTTTGTACATATTGGATTTTGTAAGAAAGATTCAAACCGAATTGAGAACCGTCACCCAACAACTTAATAAAATTATCGTAATCAGTCTCATTTGTTATTATAAGAATATCCTTAATACCCGCTAACATAAGTGTAGAAAGCGGATAATAAATCATCGGTTTATCGTACACAGGCAGAAGAATCTTTGAAATCGGTTGCGAAGCCGGATATAAACGAGTCCCTGCACCACCGGCCAAAATTATACCTTTCATATTTCTTCCTCCTTAATTCACGAACTTACTCATAACACTATTAACACAAGCATAGTCAATAAGACAATCCGGCGAAATTTGCACCCCAGTATGAGTTTTATTATTAATAGCTATCCCAAACGGTACAAACATAGTATTAAAGTTTCTGGATAACTCAAATCCTTCTTTTGTCGTTGTATCAAACTTCATAAACTTACACTTTGTACCGTAATTTTTTGAAAGCTTACCATAAATTGGGCTAAATTTTGCACAATATCCGCAGGATGGCGAATACAAATACAAAAATATTTTGTCATTATTCTTCACAGCATTATCAAACTCACCCGCAATCACAGGTAATGCCAGCATCAAAGACAATACGCACAGAATTTTCTTAAACATAACCAGATAATATCACTCTTTGAGTCCAAAAGTCAATTGCCGAACCAATTACTCTTACTTTCTCTTGACTTTTATTTTCAAATCATTAAACCTTGAGTATGACTAAAGATTATTATAAAATTCTCGGCGTTGCGGAGTTTGATTCAGCCGATGATATTAAAAATGCTTACAGAAAACTTGCAAGAAAATGGCATCCTGATGTTGCAGGGAACAGCGAAGCTGCCTTGTTAAAGTTTAAAGAAATCAATGAAGCATATGAAATCTTGTCCAATAAACTAAAAAAAGAAGAGTACGACCGTGCTAGAAGGTTTTATTCTTACGCTAAAGAAGGTTCAAACAAGACTCAAAATAAGAAAGAAAACACAACTCATCCGCAAGAAAAAAATAAAGGATTTAAATTCGATTGGGAAGAATTTATCTCAAAAAGAAACCGTGAACATTCTTTTAAAAAAGAGAAAAATGCCGCACCTACAAGAGGAAAAGATATTTACTCTGATATAGAAATTTCTGTATTTGAAGCCGTCGGCGGCACAACAAAAACAGTCAACATGCTCCAAACACAAGTTTGTCCAAAATGCGAAGGCAGAAAATTCGTAAATGGTTCGACGTGCAAACACTGCAACGGAAAAGGCGAATTCACTAACTATAAAAAATTCACCATAAAAATTCCTCAAGGAATCAAAAGTGGCTCTAAAATCAGACTTTCAGGAGAAGGTGAACTCGGCAAAAATGGTGGTCAAAATGGCGATTTGTATATTACAATACACGTCAAAGAACCTCAAAACTACAAAACCGAAGGCTTGAATATATTAAAAACAATCCCTATCACACCATTTGAAGCTATATTGGGCACAAAAATTAAAGTTCCTACTTTAAAGGGAGTTGTTCCAGTAACCATCACTCCATACACACAAAACGGTCAAAGAATTAGACTGTCAGGGTGCGGTATCGTGCAAAATGATAATGTTGGTGATATGATAATCACTGTAGAGATAAGAATTCCGAACTCACTCTCAGAAGAAGAAGTTCAACTCTACAAAAAGTTAAAACAATTATCATCACATAACATTAGAGAATCATTTTATGACAGATAAAGCCAAAATTAAGGAAATATTCGCATCAATACAAGGG
>CAKVMU010000169.1 GCA_934773085.1 uncultured Candidatus Melainabacteria bacterium | reverse complement strand
GTACAACATACCTTGTCTTGCGGCATCTTCCTCAACAGTCGCATCATAAATTCTTTCATCATCAGTTACATCATCCAAAGACTGAACGTAACTCTTATCGATTTGATAGTTATTTAGTTGCTGTTGTTCCATACGGTTGAATGCACCGGCATCGGTATCCACACGTGCAGGGAACTGAGCAGCTTTTGCGCTTCCCATTGAGAACGCAAAAAACAACGCAAGTAAATAGCATATTTGTTTTTTCATAAGTCAGAATTCCTAATTATATTGTTAATTATTGGGTTATTACTTTATTCTCATCCAACATTGTATTTTAAATAAAAATTCAAAACAAATTTAATTGCCAGAATGTAACAAAGTATTAAGCAATATCTAACCAATTTTAACATATGTGTCAAACTGTGTAAAGATTTTTTGCAACCTTTGCCTACTACATTTAAAGTATTTTTTCATAAAAACGAATAAAGACTAAGTTTTGTAAAAAAATTTATACAAACCTGATTATTTTTTTGAAATAAAGTCTAAAACACCGTTTATAAATGTTAACGGGTGAATTGGGCATCCAGGAATATACAAATCAATCGGGTATTTTTCTAAAAATTCTCTGTTTAACTTAGAAGAATTTTGGAATACACCGCCAGAAATTGCACAAGCACCGGCTAAAATAACAATTTTCGGGTTAGGTGTTGATTTATAGCAATCTTCCAGTGCATAAGCCATATTTTCAGATATTGGTCCTGTTATAACCAAACCGTCAGCGTGACGAGGAGATGCCACAAAATCAATTCCGAATCTGCCCATATCAAAATTACAGTTTGAGCAAGCATTCAACTCCATTTCACAGCCATTACATCCTGCCGCTGAAACCTGACGTAATTTTAATGATTTTGAGAAAACTCTTTTGATTTCTTTTCTTGCTTCAATCGCAACTTTTTCGAATTCTTCCGGAGTCATTCCCTCTGTAATCACAAGTTTATCTCTTGAAGTTGATGACAACTTGTAATAATTGCTAAATTCTACGCATTCACCCTTGCAATTACCGCAAAGAGTACATTTACCAAGGTCGATTGACAATGGATTTGCCTTAAGTGCTCCTGTAGGGCAAACAGATTCGTCAACTGCAGCGCCGCTTTTTAAAATAGGAAATCCTCTAAACTGACTTCTCATCGGAGCATTCTGGATATCAGGTATAAATTGATTTCCCTGAAAATATTTTAATTTTAATGTATCTAACATAATATATTCCTTTTATTTAAAATCTCTAAAACAACCTATAAATCGTTTCCGCAGTATGACAAGTTGAAACTTTTGTTACATAGCGGGAAGTCTGATACACCGTTGTTTCTTACTGCCAATGCCAACATATACCAGTTGTTAAATGAAGGATCTTTCATCTTGTATCTCAAAAGTTCACCATTCGCACCCGTTATTGCAACATGGACAACTTCACCTCTCCAACCTTCAACAACAGAAATAACCATTGAATTTTGTGCCAAATTTTTATTAGGTTTAACACAAATACTTTCATTGTTATAGTCTTCCAATTTTTTCAAAAGTTTCTTAACAATTTGCATTGATTGTTTAATTTCTTTATATCTCAGTTTGAATCTTGAATGAACATCCCCTGTCGCCTTGAAAGGTTTTACAACATCAAGAGATGTATACCATTTATCGTTAAAATCAAACCTTGAATCAATATCAACACCGGAAGCTCTTGCCGCCATACCTACAGCTCCGATACCCTTTGCGTTTTCACAACTTACAACACCGGTTCGTTCAAGTCTTGAAAGAACGGTAGGGGATTTGAGCATAACTTTTGTCGTTCTGTCAACTGTTTTAGCTACTTCATCCAGCATTTTCACAATCTTTTCGGACATATTTTTGTCAATATCAAAGTTTACACCGCCAACATTGATAAAGCCACGTCCGAATCTGCTTCCACTGAGTTCCAACATTGTGTTGATTACAAGAGTTCTGGTAATGCCAAAAATTGAAGCACCCATCAAATACGCAGTATCGCCGGCTATTGCTCCCAAATCACCGATATGGATAGCCATTCTCTCCATTTCAAGCGCAATTCTTCTGATAATTTGTGCTTTATTAGAAACATTTGTGCCGGATAAAGCTTCCATTGCTTGAGAATAAGCCATATTATATGCTATAACGGAATCTCCGCAAACAGATTCTGCCAAACGATTGTTATATGCTTTATTTTTTAAGAAAATTTCTTCAACACCTCTGTGCTGATAACCTAACATGATTTCCAAATCATAAACACGTTCACCGTGACACATAAATCTAAAATGTCCCGGTTCAATTACTCCTGCGTGAATAGGTCCTACTGCAACTTGGTGAACTTCATCCCCCTTCATTTCAAAGAACGGATACTTGTCTTGGTTTTGACGAACCGGTTTTAACCAAGGGTGATTCAAAGGTTCTATGCCAAATTCTTCATAAAACTCTCTTTCAAAAATATGAAACGCAGGAAATTTTTGAGTAAATGACTCATAAGATTTAACCCCTTGCGCAAATACGGTAGATGTTACGTAGAATTTACCGACTTTGTCATCAGCCAAGATTACATACAATCTTACGTGTTCAAACTCTTGTTTTCCAAAGAAACCAACCAGACGCATACCCATCTTTTCAAAATCAGTTTTAATCTCATCAACTGACACTGTCGGGATACTGAGTGCATCTATTTTTTTATTATTTTCAGTTATTATCCAGTTCATATTTACCTTTCTTTCCGTATTAACCAAGTATTGATACGGCATTTGCCAAAAATCCGCTTAAGTCATAAGGCATATAAATACCAAGAACGAATGCAATCACAAGTAATACAACCTGTGGAGCATACATTGTCCAGTTAAGTTTTTTAACGGCTTCTGTTATTTCACCCTCTTTTTCAGGATTTACAGCAGAGAAGCTCATTCTGACTACGGCTTTTCCCAAACCGTAAATAATTATTGTTAACAAAAGCATGAACAAAGCACACATAATAAATCTGCCTTGAGCAAACATTTGTTTAATCATTAAAAATTCACTCATAAAGAGAATTGAAGGAGGGAATGCGGCAATGCCCAAGAACGAAGCAACCCACAACCAACCTGTTTTCTTATCAGCCTTAATCAAACCTGTAACTGACTTAATTTTCTTTGTAGAAAAGATTTCCAAAACATTGCCGGAAGTCAAGAAGAATGCTCCCTTGATTAAAGAGTGACCGATTAAATGTATCATAACAGCAATAGCAGCTACACCACCGAGTGCAGTACCAATAACCAAAAGTCCCATATTTTCAATAGATGAATATGCCAACATTCTCTTATAGTTATTAATATGGTATACAAATACCGCAGTTACAAACAATGACAAGAATCCCATTGTCAAAAGCATAACTCTTGCGAATCCATCACAACCTGCAACAATCATAATTCCGAACACATTCAAAATTATCAAAAATGCTGAATTCAAAAGAGTTGCAGATAATAACGCACTGATTGGGGAAGGAGCTTCTGCGTGTGCATCAGGCAACCAAAAATGTACAGGAGCCAAGCCCATCTTTGTTCCAATACCAAACAAAATAAATACAAAAGACAACTTCAACCAGAACTTGTTAAATAAAGTTGCGTTATTATATAAATCGTTATAATACAAAGAATTCAAGCTGCCCGTTGCAACTGTTAACATAATTATACCGACAAACGCTAATGCGATACCGATAGAACAAATAAATACATATTTCCAAGCAGCTTCAATTGAATGTTTTGTTTTGTGGAAATAAATCAGATATGCACTTGCCAATGTAGTACCTTCAATAAATACCCACGCAATTCCTAAGTTTGTTGACAAAATTGCACCGGTCATTGAAAGCACAAAGAACAGTACCATATATGTATAGTGTCTGACTTTTCTGCAATCAGCTACTTCGCTTTTCATATAACCGTTGTTATAAATAGCAACCGCCATAAACACAACAGACATAATTGCCAGAAAAACAACGTTTCTGCTATTAATTGCAAAGAATGAACAAGGTTGCCAAGCCGGAATCAAATCCTTTCCCATACAAAATGCTGCTGATACAATCAAATGCAACAA
>CAKVMU010000168.1 GCA_934773085.1 uncultured Candidatus Melainabacteria bacterium | reverse complement strand
GTTTATTTCATTATTATAGCTGCGGCATCTGCGAGACCGGTTCGTAAAATCAGAGATAAATATACTCCTAAAGATGCAAATTTATGTGTCGTTTTATACGCAACAGGAAAATGTATTACTCTTGAAAATTTGATTAAACAGTTAAAGACACAAGCGTATCCACAGCAAGCGTATACAATATATGCAATATTGGATAAATGTGAAAATATTTCTGAGGTTACTCTTCAGAGTGATTTGAATGTAAATGTTATAAATATTAATAATCTCGAACCTGTCGGTAAGAGTCAAGCGTTTTCTATCGTTGCGGAAAAATTACATGACGTAAAAGATTTGGATGCATATGTTTTCTTGGATGCAAGAAATTATGTGGATTCGGACTTTTTGGCTAATGTTAATTACTATCTTACAAAACATTCAGTATTCAATCCAATGGTGAATTATTTACCAGAAGTAGATAAGTTGACTTTTTGGCAGAATGTTAAATCTGCGTATTCAAGATATATGTCTAAATTTTTGTATAAAGCCAGAACTAAAATTGGTTTGACAAATATCATTAATACAAATTCCTTTATTATAAGAAAAGAACTTCTTAATAAAATTGCGACTTTTGATTTCAGAGATTTGATGTCAGAAGTTAACTATACTTTAAAACTTGCACATGAAAATGTTAAAGTTGCGTATATTGAGGATTTGAAAGTTTATACAAGTATTGATAACTTTGATTTTAGAATCCCGTCTTTGTCAAAAAGATTAAGCTTATTCTGGTCAAATTTTATGAAACCGGATACTTTTGTTGCTAGAGAATTCTTGTTTTCTTTAGCGGCGCCAAATTGGTTGGTCGGGTTCTTGGCATATGTGTTTTTATTAAGACATTCTTATGTTTTCCCATTTTTGGTAAGTTATTCTGCAATACTAATAGCATGCGTGATTTTGTTGATTGCTTTTAGCTTGAGTATGTTGGATGCAAGGTTGTATCCTAAAGAATATTTGTACTTATTTTGCTATCCATTGTACTCAATTGCTCATATGACATATAATTTCCCTTTATTTAGAAGTATTAGGAATATTATAAAGAATACAACCAGAAAACATGTTATAGAGACCATGACTACAAATATTATTGTAACTGACGGTAAAAATGATTATCAATGTCAATTAGAGTTGATATCTGATGATGGTTTGGCAAGAGTTACATTTATCAATAAAGGCAAGAAGTATACAACAAAAAATAATCACTTACGCATGATTGATGCCGTAAGAGAATTGTCAACAAAACTTGCTGATTATGGTTTGACACTAAAAGTTTGCCAATGTTGCAAATATTTTCAACCGCTAGTAGATGGTTCTACTAATATGGTTAAAGGATGTTGCAATTGCCAGTTCCAAGGACGTACTCCGGGAGATATAATTCCGACTTTGATTTGGAATACATGCCCGAAATTTGAACCACAAAATATTGTAAATTTGTTCTAGACCCGTTTAAATAAACGCATCATCCATTAACTTGATTTTAAAACTTTTTCCTGCCGGTATTGATACGTGTCCGCCTTTTGAAAAGAATGCGCAAATTGGTGACGTAAGAGTGTTAAGTCCTAAACAAATTGTTCCGTAAGCAATCGGAAAAGGTGATAAAATCAGTGTAGAGCCTTCTCCTCCTAAGTTAACGGTCAGATTCATCATTCTTCCGAACAATGTTCTTCCCCAATTTCCTTTCTTCCAAGTAGTTTTGAGGTAGTTTCTTTCACCTTTTATGTTGTTTAAAAATATTTTTTTATCGTTAGCCCTTGTTATATAACCATTTATAGGAATCGTGTGTCCGTTATGTTGCATTGAATAGATTTTTATTGCAACAAGTCCACCATTACAGGATACTTGAGGTTGGTGGGAACTTACTATTTCTCCTCGAAATACTGTTCCTGCCGGAATTGTGAATGTTTTTCCGTAGGTTGGCGTTTTTGTTACGAACTTTAATGATGTGCCTTCTTTTTGCCAATCGGATATTGCTTGTGAGCTTGTCACATTAAAAGAAGTTCCGCTTCTAACTTTTGTTGTCCCTGTGTAGTTTGTTGCAGGTGGAGTATACGGTTTTGAAACGGTTGTAGATGTGCTTGGCACAGCCGGTTTTGCTGTCGTTTGCGTTTTGTTTGTATCCTGTGATTTTATAATTGACGGTAGTGCCGGAAGATATTCGTTTTCGGTGTTATAGTTCTTTCGGATATCGTCATCCACTGTTTCATCAAGGTCAAAAGCATGCCCGCAATTAACAACTAAGCATGCTAAAAAAAATGAAATAAGTGTATTTTTTACGTTTGTATTCATACTCTAAGTAGCTCTCTTCTTATATCTTAACAGATTGTAACAAAATTGTTAAGAACTAGCAAAAAAGTTTTTGCTTTGTTTTATGATAAATGTGTAGACAGCATAATAAAGATTGGAAACTATGATGAATATTCATACAACGCAAAATCTAGACTTTTTATCAACTAACAAGTACAATGCTCATTCCATGTATGCCGAGAACTCGGGTTATGCCATGACAGGACACCGATTGCAGGCTAAGAGTGATAGTGTATCTTTCAAAGGTAAAAAAGAGCTAGTAAAAGTAACTGAAGAAGTATTAAGTAAATTAAAAACCGCAGGTAATGAGAGTAAATGGTACGATAAGATTCTCACCAGCGGTTTTTTTGATAAAACACTTGATATGATGAGTCATGAAGTTTTTGTACAGGCAGCGATTTCAGCAATCATTTGTTGCGCACTTAGACCATTAACAATTATGGCTTTACCATCAAAAGATAAAAGTAAAAACGATAATATGTATGCAGCCAGCCACTCAATTTCATCCGGTTTGTTAGGTTTGGCTTCTTCATTATTAATTTCAATACCGTTTTCAAAAGGTATTAAATATGCGCAAAAGAATTTGTTGCAAACTTTAAAACCTGAAATCCTTGAAAAAATGTTTCCTAATTTGAATATTGAGTCAATTTGGGAAGACAAAGCAAAAGGTTTGAGAAAACCAATGGACAAATGGCTTGATAAAGTTGGTAATACATTCTCAACTGAATATAAGAATGTTATGAAGGTTGCAAAACCAAAACCTATTGCAGCTGTATCAGAAGAAACAATGAAAACTTTTGGTGCAACAAAAAATGATATATCAAAAATGGATGCAAAAGATTTGTTTGTAAAAATCAGTGAAGAAGGTATGGGCGAAAACTTCTTCTCCCTTGGATATATTGATGAAAAATTCTTAAAAGAAACTATTCCTGATATAGATATCAAATCAATAAAGAAAAACGGTAAAGTTTTAAATCCGATGGAATGGAAAACTGTTAGCGGTGATTCTGCTGCTGATATACTAAAGGATAACTTATATGTTTCATCTTACAGAGAAACTTGTGAATCTGTTCCATTGTATACAGGAAGAGTAAGAACCGAATCAAGTGGTAAAAAAGAAACGAAATATACAGGATATCAACGTAACGTAGAAGGCGGTTTAGGTACAGAAATCTCTCAGAAAATGTTGGATGCGGATCATGCTAATGATATTAAATACAAGTTATTAGGATGGATGCCTGATATTATTTCAAGACCGTTTGTAGCAGCTGGAACAATCGCAATTCTTCCTGTTGTATTAAAAAATGTTTTCCACTTGGAAAAGAGTAAAAAACCGGCAGAGCCTCAGGCATTAGAACAGAAAAAGGTGGTGGCATAATGAGAATCCAAGCAGTAAGTAATTATAATCAATACCAATTAGGAAACTATGCTCCACGCAGAGAACAACCGATTCCGACTACTCAAGGCTCAGCTTCTGACGGTGTATCATTCAAAGGAGCTTGTGGAGATAAGATAGCGGAATTGTTTGGTAAATATTATGCGAAACCTATGTGTGATCAAAAAGGGTTGCAATCATTTTCTGAACACTTATCAGGGGCATCAACAAAGATGACACAGCACATGGCAACTTTAGGTTCGTTGATTACAAGTAGTGTTTATATGGCAAGAACGTTAAAAAACAAAGATCTTGATCCTGAAAAAAGAAAAACATTATCAATTAACCAATTGTTATGCTTTATCATCCCGACAGCTTGCGCATATGGTGTAGACC
>CAKVMU010000167.1 GCA_934773085.1 uncultured Candidatus Melainabacteria bacterium | reverse complement strand
ACTCCCGATAGCGAGTTTATTGAATTTAATCCCTTGCGTTAATAAATATGTGAGTATTGGTGCATGATAAGCTATTATGTAGTCATAATAGATTTCGAGCGGTGTGTTTTTGAAATAATAGACTTTTGCACCGGTTCGATTTTCCAAGTACTGTTTGATATGAGAATAAATTTTAACGGAAGAAATTGTAACGTTATATCCTTGATGTGTCAGCTCTTCTGCCAGTTCGCATATGTGCATTACAGAACCGTGGTATCCGTCAAGATAGTAACCTGTTATTAATATGTTTTTATTCATTGACTACCTCGGCTTTCAACTTATTTATAACATTGTATCCATAGAATTTGAGCAGGTTATTAAGTTGTTTATCATTTTCACCATTGCAATTCTCTTTAAACAATGTTCGTCCGAAAATTTGTTGCAAGATGTTGGTGCAAACTAAAGTTCTATAGTGATTTGTTACAAGCCTGATTTTTCTGTTATTCGTTAATGCCATTACCCAAAGCCATATATCATCAGCTTTCGGCGCTTGCTTTAGGAAAATATCTTCTCTGAAAACTTCGTTGGAAAAACAATTAGGCGGATAGAGTACTCCTCCGACTCCGGTAAGAAAATTCGAGTAAGCAGCTCCTTCTGTAGAGATTTGTTTTTCCCAATCGGTGTAAGAAAGAATTGTATTCCCTTTTGTTTTTACTCTATGAACTCTGTGTGCCTGTATTTCCTCCGGATGTGAAATATATGATAAATACAGACGTTTGAGCCAGTCTTTTGGATAATATATATCGTCGTCGGCTGTTACTATTATTGAGTTCTGCATTTCTTTAAGTGCATATATTATTTTTGTATAAGAACCGATATCTTTGCGGAACTTTATTTCCAGTCCATTTTTGATAAAACAAGTTATTTCGTATGGTATCGTTCTTAATTCAAATTCATCACCCAGCCACAAAATTATTCTATCGGGTTTTAATGACTGGTTTAGAAGTGAATATATTGTTTTTGGTAAGTCATTGAAACGTGCCTCGTAAGAGGTTAAAGAAATTATTATAGGAACTTCTCTTTTTAATTGATTTGTTCCCTGCCAATTGCCTAAATTATTTATCTGCAAATTTATGAACGGATTAAAATATCCCCTCACGTGAAATTTGTAGCTAAAAAATTTTTTTAACAATTTAAACATATTTTTCTCTCACAAGTTTTATCTCGTCGTCCAAAGTCAAATCTCTGTTTTTGAGCTTTTTCTCAAGCAAGTAATCAAATATTTCTTTGTAAACTCGTCCGGCAGGAATTCCTAAAGACTTCAGAGTTTCTCCGTTAGTTTGTATTTTAATGTTCTGCAAATTTTTTAGGTAATTATAGGCTGAATCATAATTAACGCTAAGTGCATATAACATAACACTCTCTTTGCTTACACTGTTAAACATTTTATATGTTTCAAAATCTCCTGACGCATGAACATTTTTTATCCTGTTAAATCCAGAAATAATTTCAGCTTCTTCTGATGTTAATTCAAAATTCTCAAGATTAAATAATCCTAAGAATACAAGCCACTTGTGCTCAGAACCAAATTCTTTGATTAAAGGTTCTGCTTCACCTTTTATGGTCGGAATTTCTTGATTCTTGCCCAAAAGTTTGTAGATATTTTTTTTCACAAATATATCGTAAGCATCTTGTTTATTTAAATCAAAGGTTTCTTTCAGTTCTTTTTTTAGTCTGTGATAACTCATATCATAATTAATATTGTTTAAATACTCAGTTTGCAAATTTTCTGTGTGTTTATCTAAAGAAAAATTAAATCTTACTGAAAACTTTAGCCCTCTTATTATTCTTGAGGGATCTTCTCTAAAACTATTATTATGCAGAACCCTAAGTTGTTTTTCTTGGATGTCTCTTAATCCGTTAAAATAATCCGTAATTTCTCCTGTTAGTGTGTTTTTAGCAAGGGCATTGATTGTAAAATCACGTCTTTTTAGGTCATCTTTAAGTGGACATCCAATTCGTTTTACAATCGGCAAATGTCCTTCTCTCGGGTAAGTTTCTTCTCTGGTGGATGCGATATCAATTTCTTTGTTGTCGACAATGATTCTGACTGTTCCGAAATCCGGATTTTTCTTGATGACATTAAAACTTTTTGAAAATTCTATAGCATTTCCTTCATAACAATAATCAGTATCAAAATTTGGAATTCCAAGGATTTCATCCCTTACAACTCCGCCAACATAATAAAGATTTTTGTCTTTAAGGTTCAACTAGCTATGCCTTTCTTTTGTTATGGACTAATGAACAGATGAATGCACTAAGAATTATTATAAATCCCAATAGTCCGGTTACAACTTCCGGAACATTGCGAATCGTTGATAAAAACATTAAAACAGACAAAACACCGATTGCCCAGTGGGCACCTTGTTCCAGATATATGTATTGATTCAAAGTTTTCTTTTCTACAAGCATTATCGTCAGTGAACGAACGAACATAGCACCAATAAAGAGACCGATTGTGATTATAATAATATCCTTGCTTAATGCAAATGCACCTAAAACGCCATCAAGAGAAAAAGAAGCATCAATAAGTTCAAGATACAAAAAACCGACTAAACCGGAGCATTTAACAGTATTAGCACATAGTTTTGCTCTTTCTTCCTGTCTTCGTTCGAGCCATTCGGCTAATCCGTCAATTGCAAGATAAGTTATAATACCGGCAATTCCTGACATAAAAACTTTGCTTCTTATATCGGCAGGAATTTCGATGAGCAATAACCCGAGAATTATGAGGGTAATAATTGTACAAACTCCTTTGATATTGGAAAGAAGCTTGAATTTTTCTTCAATTACAGGAATCCAGTGAACATCTTTTTCTTTGTTTGTAAAGTAATCCAAAAAAAGCATCATTAGGAATGTTCCGCCAAAAGTTACGATAGGAGCGTGCGTTAATTCAAGGTAATGTGCGTATTGGTGAACGTCATTAAGCGCCATATTCAAGACATCTAGTATGTTAAGTTTTGCAAATATTGCTACTACTGTCAATGGGAATAAAAATCTCATTCCAAAAACTGCAATCAAGATACCCCAAGTGATGAATCGATGTCTCCATTTTTCTGACATACCTTCAAGTTTCATTGCGTTTACAACGGCATTATCGAAAGAAAGACTGACTTCTAATACTGCAAGTACCATAGCGATGAAAACGCAAGCAAGTCCGGTTCCGTTGTGGACATGTTCACCCCATAAATAAGCTGTGATTAGCCCGAACGTTGTAACTACATATGAACCTAAGAAATATTGAATCATATTCTCTCCTAATACCTGAATCCTCATTCTAAATTATAGTATAAAGGATTGAAAAAAGTAATCGATTTTGTTATACTGTGTGCGATTGTTACATAAGGAGTATAGGGTATGTATAAGAAATTATTAGCACTTTTGTCCCTTGTATCTTTGTTGGGACTTAATACGATTCCTGCAATTGCAGATTGTTGTGAAACTACCACAGCTGTGGAGCATTTGGATGTTCATAAAAAAGCTCCGTGCAATGTTGTTACAATAACAAATGTCAGAAAAACTGTGGAAAAAGGTAATGTTTTAGAATTCGCATTTGATGAAAAATTCTTCTCAAAATGTCATCAGGCAGGCGAAACAATAAATTTTGTTGTACCGCAAGCGCTTTACACAAGAGAAGGCTCTTTGATTTTACCTTGCGGAACAAAGATTGTTGCGGAAATTTTGAATATTCAAAAACCTAAAATGTTTAATAAGAATGCAAGAGTGGATTTGATTTTCAGAAAGATTGTTCTTCCTAATAACTCTTGTATTGATATCAAGGCTCGTCCGTTTACTAAGGATTATAAATTAAAAGAAGGACCTTGGACAACAACAGGTAAACTAGTTCTGTCAACATTGACTCTTGGTATGGTTGGTGCCGGTGCAGGTGTTGGTTTTGCATTCATCCCTAATCCTGCGAAAATTGGTACCGGTTTAGCGGTGGGTATTCCGGTTGGTTGCGGTGTCGGATTTGTTGTCGGTTTGATAACTCCGGGATGTCATTACAAAGCTAAAAAAGGCGAAACTGTGTATGCAATTTTGTTGGATGAATTTAGTGTTTGTGATGCAAAATAGT
>CAKVMU010000166.1 GCA_934773085.1 uncultured Candidatus Melainabacteria bacterium | reverse complement strand
GTTCTACGTTGACCAATTTGGAGTTGTAACTCCGGAAAAGCCTAACACCTTCAAGGATTCGGAAGAGATGTTTGACTACTTATCCGACTTGGGAGTCACAACGCTGTATTTACTGCCTTTCGCAGAATCGCCTATGTCTGATGCCGGTTTTGACGTAAAAAATCCGCAAAATATTCGCCAAGACCTCGGTGGAACTCCACAGTTCAAAGATTTTATCAAAAAGGCTAAAGAAAACGGGTTTAAAATAAAAAGCGATTTAGTTTTGAACCACTTTTCAGACCAGCACGAATGGTTTCAGGATATACTTAAAGGCGACCTCTCAAAACTTGATTACTTCATAGTCAGAGACAAAATGCCGGAATACAAAAAATATGTGGATGACAAAGTCGGCACAATAGTAGAATACACCGAACCGGACGGCAAAATTTCAAAAAGGCGATTAATATTTCCGGAAATCACCGAAAACCACTACAGAGAAGTGAATATTAACGGTAAAAATTATTATTTTTACCACACATTCTACCCGTTCCAACTGGATATAAATTGGGAAAATCCGGAAGTCTTATACTATTGCCTTGAAACAATAAATTATTGGGCAAATTTAGGAATTGATATTTTTAGGCTCGATGCGATTCCTTATCTTTCAAAAGAAAGCGGAACCAATGCCGAAAACCTTCCAAAAACACACGCAATAATAAAACTTATCAGCGACTATATCCAAATGACTGCTCCGAGAACTGTAATTCAGGCAGAAGCATGCCAGTATCCGAATGACATTTTGCCGTATTTCGGAAAAGAAAGAAAATTCAAAACCACAATTGAGAACGAAGATAAAGTAATTAAACGTACTGATGAATTCCAAATTGCATACCATTTTCCGTACATGCCGGCAATCTGGGCATCATTGGTTACCGGAGATAAAAAGTATTTTCTAAACGCATACAAAGAAACTCCAAAAATCCCATCCACTGCAGCTTGGGGAGTTTTTCTAAGAGTTCATGACGAGCTTTCTCTCGAGATGGTTGATAAAGAAACCCGTAAAATCGTGTACAAAGCTCTAGTAAACAAAGGTGCAGAATTCAGAAAAGGACTCGGTGTCAGTGGCAGAATGGCAAATTTTCTGGACAACAACCCCGACAGAATAGAAATGGCATTCTCAATACTATTGTCCATGCCGGGAATTCCGATTATCTATTACGGAGATGAAGTCGGAGTTAGAAACAATTTTGAAAACGCAAAAAAATCCGAAAAAGCCAGATTTGAAAAAAGTAAAATTGGAAAATTCAAACTTCTGAGTTACTTTGACAGCCGTGATATTCACAGAGGAGCCGTTCCAGCGAAACTTTTCTACGGCTCATCTAAAGACTACTACACCTTTAACAGCAAAGTTTACCAAAAGGTTAAGAATCTTATTTCTGTAAGAAAGAATCTGGTTTCTATGTCAAAAGGGGATTTTACACTGCTTAAAACAAAATCACCGGCTAATTTCTCATACATTAGAAGTTACGGAGACGAAAAAATTCTTGTAATAAACAACCTGTCCGCAGAAAAACTCATTGCTGAAATCACAATTCCGGTCAACGTTGTATTAGAAGCCGACGGAAAAAGAATAACCAGTTTCAAAAATTTAGTTAACGGAGATGATGTAAAGGTTGATATCTCACTTACAAACAGAACAATGCACCTCAGAATCGCTCCTTACGGTGTCGTTTGGCTAAAATTGTAAACTGTTTGACATGCGCCCTTTTCTCGTGTTTAATTGAATAGGAGGAGATTCAAGGGATTAATGTACATTAAACAGCTCGAAGTTGACAACTTTAAGTCGTTTGCGAATAAAGTCGAAATACCAATGCTGAAAGGTTTTACTACCATTTCCGGCCCTAATGGTTCCGGAAAGAGTAATATTATCGACAGCATACTGTTTGCTTTGGGTTTATCAACCTCCAGAACCCTTCGTGCAGAGAAACTCTTCCACTTAATATCAACCTATAACAAACGTAATGAAGCGTTTGTAAAAGTTACATTCGGAGAAACAGAAGACGGCGATTTTTCGGTAGCAAGAAGAATCAGAAAATCTTCTCAAGGTTTTGTAAGCATTTATTACCTTGATGATAAAATTGCGACACTTTCTGATATTCACGCAAAGCTTGAAAAATATAATATCACTCCAAACAGCTACAACGTTATGATGCAGGGTGATGTACAGGCAATCACAAACTGTTCTCCTAATGAACGTCGTAAAATTATAGACGAAATTGCAGGTGTAGCTGATTTCGACAGAAGAATCGAACAGGCAACAAACGAACTTGAAACAGTTGAAAAGCGTGTTGTTAATTCAACCTTGATTCTGAACGAAGTTAATACCAGATTAGAACAACTTAACGAAGAGCGTGAAGTTGCGCTTAAGTATCAAAAACTTAAAGACGAAAAAACAGGGCTTGAAAGTCAGATAAATACTGTTAAATTCTTTGATTTAAGAAGAAATTTAGAGAAAGCTCACGAAAACATTCTCGAATTCACAAAAAAGAAAAAAGAAGAAGAGCTTAAATCAAAAGACCTTGATGAAAGATTAAAACTAATTCGTGAAAAATACGAAGAAATTTCAAACACCATCAAAGAAAAAGGGGAAACTCATCAGCTTGAGTTGAAACAACAAGCAGAAGAAATAAAGGGTGCTATTGCCCGTAAAAACTCTTCTATTGTTTTTGCCGATAAACAAATTCAAGACAATTTAAAAACAATCGAAAACACAAAAAACGGCATTGAGAATCAAAAAGGAAAAATCAAAGAAGCAGAGCTTAAAATTTCTCTGACTCAGGATAATATCAAAAATATCCAAGCTAACATTGATGAACAGAAGAAAATTTTGCATAAAATTCTTGAAGATATGTCCGGTCTGAATGAAACTGCCGAAAAACATATCGAAAAGAGAAACGCATTAAGAAAGTCTCTTGAAGAAGAACAAGATAAGGAAACAAAACTTATTCAAAAACAAGCTCCTCTTGAAGCTGAATTATCAACTAAGAAAAAACTTCTAGAAGAAGCTGAGCTCAAGTTAAAAGAACTGGAATCCTTCAAGAACAATTTTAGCGAAACTAAGTCATCAAAAGAACTTATGATTGAGCAGCTTGGCAAAGAGCTTGACGATTTTAAAATTATCCTTAAAAACACATTAAATGAATTGGATAAGACTAAAAACGAAATCACAGACATGGACTATGACCTGCAAGCCGCTCGTAAAAAGATTTATATGCTTGAAGCTGCGAAACAGGCTAGCGAAGATGCAAACCTCGGACGTGCGGTTGATACCGTTGTAAACGCTAATATAAGAGGGGTTCACGCTCCGTTGGTAAAACTCGGGCAAGTTGATGAAGAATATTCTACAGCTATGGAAATTGCAGTCGGCGGCAGAATGTCACACATTGTTGTAGATGACGAGCACGTTGCTTCTACCTGTATTGAACTCCTTAAGTCTTCAAATGCCGGTCGTGCAACATTTGTTCCTTTGAATAAAATTGTAAAATGCCCTCGCAGCTTGAATCTTCCGAAAGAAAAAGGGGTTATAGATTTTGCGATAAATCTTATTGATTTCGATGACGAATACTTGAATGCATTTTATTATGCAGTAGGCGAAACACTTGTAGTAGAAGACCGCTCTGTTGCAAATAAGCTTATCGGCAAATACAGAATGGTAACTCTTTCCGGTGACTTGTTTGAAAAATCCGGTTCCATCACCGGTGGTGCTGTAAGAAAGACCGGTCTGAAATTCTCACAAAATTCTGACAGTGAACTTGATACATTCAGAACCAGATTAAAAGAAATGGAATCTTCTTACGCAGCGCTGATTTCAAAACGTTCAAGTCTTGAGGCTAAAATGGAAGATATCAGAGGAAAGTATTCGTCTTCCACTACAGAATTCAATAAGGCAAAACTTGAATTAACAAACCTTGAAACAAGCTTTGCAAACACTCAAAAAAATATCGAAGAAAAACAAGAATTCATAAAGACAACCACTCCGGAAGTTTCCTCTATCGAGAAAACTTTGGACAAAATTGAAGAACAACATATTGAAATCTCCGAAAAAATGACAAATCTTCAAACAGAAATCAGTGAAGTCGAAAAGCTTATGAATGATGC
>CAKVMU010000165.1 GCA_934773085.1 uncultured Candidatus Melainabacteria bacterium | reverse complement strand
GTTTTGGAAGATTCTCTAAACAACGCTTGAGATGTCGGATGAACCATAAGGATTGAATCCATATGGATTTCCAAGAATTCATATCTCTTCGGCGGTTGGTTAGAATTTTTAGCATAAATTTCAACATTTGTTACAGCTAAAAATCTGCGATTTCCGTCGTTCAACAATTCTGTTAACTGTCTGTTCGCCGCAACGTTGTTTGAAACATATACAGTTCCTTTTATATCTTCAGTTTCTGTTAAAATAATAACTTCTACAGGTATCATGTCTTTATTTGGCATCAAACTTTCCTCTCAATACTATATAAATTTTATACTAATTTTGCGCTACTGTCAATTTTAGAGCTTCAAGCGTGTCCACACTGTCTGATTCAAAATATATTCTCAATAACGGTTCTGTACCGCTCGGACGCACTAAAATCTTATTTTTTTCGCCCAACATCAACTTAACACCGTCTTTTAAATCCACATCTGTAACCTTGTAGCCACCGATATCATTTTTGTTTTTGAATTCTTCCAAAATCGGTTTAACATCTTCTGTTCGTAAATCAATTCTGTCTGTGTAAAATTTGCATCCGGCAATTTCGTACAACTCTTCTTGTAATTCAATCAAGCTTTTTTGAGAATCTGCCATTGCTTCAAGGATTAAAAGGTTCGCTAACAACCCGTCTTTTTCCGGAATATGTCCTTGAATACTCAATCCGCCTGATTCTTCACCCCCAATAATTACTTGGTTTTTGCGCATTGCTTCTCCGACATGTTTAAAACCGACCGCAGTTTCAATAACCTTCACTCCCAATTTTTCCGCAACAATATCAATTAACAAGCTTGAACCGACTGTTTTTACCACAGCTCCCTTATAATCCTTTTTTAGAAGATATTTGAGAAGTATCGGAATTATTTCATTTGGCGAAACATATTCACCACGTTCATTAATCACACCAAATCTGTCCGCATCACCGTCATTTGCAACACCCACTGAATTTGAAGAGTTTTTGACTCTCTCAATCAAATCTTTTAAGAATTTCGGTTTTGGGTCAGGCATCCCACCGCCAAAATTAACATCATGTTCCATATGCATTGATTCAAACGGAATTCCTTTGGATTTTAAAATTTCATCAAAATACCCGATTGAAGCAGAATACAAACCGTCAAAAATAATATTAGTTTTCAAAGTTTTAATTTTTTCAAAATCAATAAGCTTTTCCAAATGACTCACATAAGAAGGGGCAAAGTCAACGATATCAAGACTTCCTCCGGATTTTATACTCCATTCCTTATCAATATTTGCTACAATTTCATTCGTAATTTCATTCGTTGCAGGGCCAGCATAATCCGGAATATACTTCATTCCCAAATATTCAGGAGGATTGTGAGAAGCCGTGAACATGATTGCAGACGCATTTAGTAGTTTTGCATTGTATGCAAGCACAGGAGTCGGAACAACTCTTGAAGACAGTTTAACCTGAAACCCTCTTTTGAAAAGAATTTCCGCACACATTGATGCATATTCTTTTGCCATATTTCGAGGATCATATCCGATAATGATCGTTTTATCAAAACCAAAATTGTCAGCTACGTATTTACCTATGGCTAATGTTACCCTTGTCACATTTTCATCTGTAAAATCTTTTCCTAAAACAGCTCTCCAGCCGTCCGTCCCAAACTTAATTCCCATAATCTCCCTTTATAAAACAGTGTGCAAGGACAATATTCCCCCTGCACACAAAACTTAATCATCTTACTTTGCGACTTTGACATTCATAAAGTCGATTGCATAATTTGTTACACCATCAGCTTCCGTAAACATAACCGGTATTCTCGCTGTTCTTGTGCAAGCCTTGACAGTCCACACTTCTTGCCATTTTCCATCAGCTTTAGGCTTAGAAACTTCGGTATTTATAATACTCAAGTTTTGGCAATCTGCCTCCGCAACTCTCATCGCAAAAGAATACACTGGAAACATTGTTTCGCTCTGAACATCTGTACTTGCGATAGATTTTCCCGGCAACGGCAAATTTGTATCATAGCTGTATGCCCATACAGCTGTAGACATGATTCCTAAAGACAGCAATAAAAGCACTAAATTCTTTTTCATATTGTTATCATCCTTCCTTAATTTTTATCAAACATCTGTTTAATACCGTCGACAGAACTCAAAATTCCGGTTGCTTCGTACGGCATATATACCACTTTATTATCCTGACCGCTTGTAATAGCTTTCATTGTCTCCAAATATTTCATCGCAATAAGGTACTTATCCGGCTGACCTCTGTCTGCAAGAGCATTGATAATTCTTCCGATAGCCTCTTTTTCACCATCAGCTTCAAGAATTCTGGCTTGTGCAACACCCTCAGCCTTTAATATATTAGCCTGTTTTTCACCTTCTGCACGATTAATAGCGGCTTCTTTTTCACCCTCTGCTTTTAATACCGCTGATTTTTTCATACCTTCAGCCTCAAGAATAGCAGCACGTCTGTCACGCTCTGCCTTCATTTGTTTTTCCATCGCAGACTGAATGTCAGAAGGTGGGATAATATCTTGTAACTCAACCCTGTTAACCTTTACGCCCCATTTATTAGTTGCATCATCCAGAATTGCTCTTAATTCATGGTTAATTTTATCACGTGAAACTAAGCTTTCGTCTAAATCTAATTGACCAACCAAGTTTCTCAAATTAGTTTGAGTTAACTTCTCTATTGCATCCGGTAAATTTTGAATTTCGTAAACAGCAGACTTTGGATCAATGATTTGAAAATACAAAAGCGCATTAATACTTATGGAAACGTTATCTTTCGTAATTACGTTTTGGCGAGGAAAATCATACACAGCTTCTCTCAAATCTATACGAGTACGTTTTTGAATCGTAGAATATGTGCTGCCATCAAAGCCTTTTTGAGTAACTTTCCAGTCAATCGCTCTCGGAGCTTCAATAATCGGAATAATAAAATTAAAGCCGGATTCAAGAACTCTGTCAAACTTACCTAAACGTTCAACTATAACAACTTCTGCCTGTTGAACAATTACAACACCTTTTCCTACAAAGATAAACGCTAGCGCTATTAAGAAAATTGAAAAAGATAACATTAAAAACTCCTCCTAAACACTTTTAAATTCAGAAACATACATAATTATACTTTCGTTCCTTATAATTTTAACTTCACTACCTTTCGGTATTTTGTTTCCATCCTCACTCCGAGCTTCCCATCTTTCACCGTATATTGAAATCACTCCGGAGAATTCGGTAACATCTTCTTCCGCCTTAGCGACTTTGCCAATGTATTTGCTCTGAACTCCGGTTTCCTTTCCTCTGCAAAACTTTTTGACAAGAATCGGGCGAAGAAAAATAAAAGAAACAAACGACAAAACAAAAAATGTCAAAACCAAAATCGTAGGATTTTTAATAAACACTGAAACGACAGCACAAATAAATGCTGCGACCGAAAAGTTCAAAAAGAACATGCTTGGAGTGAACATCTCCAGAATCAAGAATGCTATTCCTACGACACCTAATAATTCCCATAGATGCATAACAAAACCCTCTCAACAGTATAACTATTTTTCACCGATTAATTCATTAATATCATTAACCATCGCATCAGCATCAAACCCATGAACTTTTGCGCCTGCCTCTAGGTTTTCGAATCTTGCTGCCGCACAACCTAAGCAACCCATACCGTATTTCATAAACACTTCTGCTGCTTCCGGATGTGCTTGAACGATTTCTAATATACCCATATCTTTTGTAACTTTTGCCATAATCTTTACTCCTTCTTGACTTATGATAGAAAATCCTTAAACGCATTATAGCACAGACACGAAAGGATTAAAATATGAAATTTATTAAAGATTTTTTCAACCATGACAAAACGATAATCGGACTAAGCGGATTAAGAAAAAGGGAAGAATATGTAAAGCTGACAATTCCTGAGAGTTACAAGAAAACAATTTTGACTAACACTACTCAGAACTACCTCTTAAATTTTTAAATACAGTTTTACAAAAAAAAAGAGTCAACCCTTTCGGATTGACTCTTCAATTTTGTTAATAGCTTGTGTTATTAAGCGATAATTTTGTCAACAACACCAGCACCAACTGTTCTACCACCTTCACGGATAGCGAATCTCATACCTTCTTCGATAGCTACAGGAGCGATAAGTTCAACTTCCATAACTACGTTATCACCAGGCA
>CAKVMU010000164.1 GCA_934773085.1 uncultured Candidatus Melainabacteria bacterium | reverse complement strand
ACCTGCTGAACCGATAAGCGGGTTGATTTTTTCTTTTGAACAAGCGTTCATTAATTTTGCCATCAACACACCAGCTGCAGTAGCAAGTGAGAATGCGATAACACCAAGCAATAAGATGAACAATGTTTCAACTGTTAAGAATTGGTTTGCTGACAATTTTGAACCAACTGACAATCCCAAGAAAATTGTTACAATATTGATTAAAGCGTTTTGCATTGTATCAGATAATCTTTCAACAACACCACATTCTTTACATAAGTTACCGAAGCACAACGCACCTAACAATGGGCAAGCGCTTGGAAGTAAGATAACACAAAGAAGTAGAATCATTAGAGGGAATACAATTTTTTCTCTTTTTGAAACTGTTCTTAATTGAGTCATTTGAATCTTACGTTCAGCTTCTGTAGTCAACAACTTCATAATAGGTGGTTGAATAACAGGAACTAATGCCATATAAGAATATGCTGCAACGGCAATTGGTCCAAGCAAATGTTCAGCCAATTTTGTTGTTACATAAATTGAGGTTGGACCATCTGCACCACCGATAATACCGATAGATGCTGCTTCCGGCATTGAAAAACCAAATAAGCAATAAGCCATTAACAACGCACCAAAGATACCAAATTGAGCAGCGCCGCCTAAAAGCGCTGTTTTAGGGTTTGCAATCAACGGTCCGAAGTCTGTCATAGCACCAACGCCCATGAAAATAATCAATGGGAACAGTCCCTTGTGAATTCCGGCTTCAAAGATAATTCCTAAGAAACCGTTTGGACCTGCAATTTCTTCACCCAAAGGCATTGGGATGTTTGATAACAAACCACCAAATGCGATAGGAACAAGAAGCAATGGTTCAAATTGTTTTTTAATACCAAGCCATAACAAGAACAAGCAGATTAAAATCATAATCCATTGACCATGCATGTGCAAGATTTGTTCAAGACCTTGAAGGTTAGAATCATTAGCAGCATTTTGAGCTGATTGAACAAAGCCCATAATACCTGTTGAATTCCAGAGGGAATTTAATCCGTCTACAATATTCATTACGTTATCCTCCCTCTATTAACCTATAGTTACCAAAGCTTGACCGCTAACTACTTTATCGCCTTGAGCAACAAGAACAGATTGAATAGTACCTGCTTTTGGTGATTTGATTTCAGTTTCCATTTTCATTGCTTCAACAACCAACAATACATCGCCTTCAGCAACTTCATCACCTTCTGCAACTTCTATTCTTAATACGTTACCAGGTAAGCCAGCTTTAATTTCTTCTCCATCACCTGAAGATGCTGCAGATTTAGATTCAATACCTGCTTTAACATTGATATCATATGCCTTACCATTAACAGTAGCTTTGTTTTCGCCTTCAAGCTTAACCGCATAATTTTTACCGTTAACTTTAACTGTATATTCTCCTGATGCAGATGCTTGAGCAGCAGGTGCGGCTTGTTTGTTTGCAGATTTATTAACTGAAACTTGACCTTTTCCTAGCAAGAATTCAATACCTTTATCTACATTGCCATCTTTACAAGCTGCTGAAATAAAGATATTTTCATCAGTTGTAGGAAGTCCAGCTTCTTGAAGTCTTTTCTTAGCTGCTTCAACACCTTTTTCAGGGTCTTTTTCGTTGATATCAACAACTTTTTCAGTTGTAGGTTCCATACCAACTTTTTCTTGAGCCCATTTAACCAATTCCGGATCCGGTTCACAAGGAGTTTTACCAAAGTAGCCAAGAAGCATTTTAGCGTAACCAGGGTTAGCTTGTTGCCAAGGTTCCGGAGTAATAGCATTCAAGAATGATTGTTGAGCATAGAACTGAGAAACAGGTGTTACAGAAGTAGCAAAACCACCTCTTTCAACAACTTCTTTCATATTAGCAATAAGTTTAGGGAACTTATCCAACATACCCATATCTTTCAATTGGTTAACTGTTGTAGCAGTTGCGCCACCAGGTAATGGAGCTTGAATAAGAATTGGGTTTACTGCTAATGAAATAGGAGAAATCGGATAATCTTTCATACATTCTTTGAAGATTTCTTCTGTTTCCATAATTTTCTTAATATCCAAACCTAAATCGTATTCAGTACCACGCAAAGCATGCCACATTGAAATAATATCAGGTTGACCAGTACCGCCTGAAACAGGTTTCATAGCCAAATCGATACCATCAGCACCACCGTCAAGAGCAGCCAAGTAAGCAGCTAAACCTGTACCTGCTGTTTCGTGAGAGTGGAAACGAATATGAGCATCTTGACCCAATAATTCACGAGCCATTTTAACAGTTTCGTAAACTTTTCTAGGATGAGATGTTCCGGAAGCATCTTTGAATGCCAAGCTGTCGAATGGTAAACCTGAATCTAAAATATTTCTCAATACTCTTTCATAGAACGCAACGTCATGAGCGCCTTCACAACCATATGGAAGTTCCATCATTGTAATAGTTACTTCGTGTTGCATACCGTATTTTTTAATTGAATTAGCAGAGTCAACTAAGTTATTAACATCATTCAACGCATCGAAGTTTCTAACAACGTTAACACCGTGTTTTGCAAACATTTTTGCGTGCAAATCAATAATATCACGAGGTTGAGAGTTAAGACCAACTACGTTTACACCTCTGGCAAGAGATTGTAATTTTACATCAGGTCCAACAGCTGCTCTGATTTTGTCCATTGTTTCAAATGCATTTTCATTACAGAAAAAGATTGGAGCTTGGAATCTTGCACCACCAGCAGTTTCAAAGTGTTTTAAACCTGCATTTACGGCTGCTTGAAGAGCCGGAATAAAATCATCCACAAGAACTTTTGCCCCGTAGATTGATTGGAAACCGTCACGGAATGACGTATCCATAACCTTAATTAATTTTTTTGACATAATATTACCTTTCCTTGTATTAAATTAATAATTTCTTATTTTTTGAACATTGCAGAAACAATAGCTACTGCAATATCCGCATCGTCAGAAGCTGATGCTTTTCTGACTTTACCACCCGCAGTTTGCGGAATAGCTTCAGGGAAAATTTCGTTCAATTTTCTTACAATTGTTGACATAACGAACATTGAAACAATTGTAAGGCAAAGAAACATCAAAACAGTTCCCATGCCTATAAACATTACCGAAATACCATCACTTAATGATCCATTCATAAAATATCTCCTATAAAAAGTACATGATTATTGTTTTCTTCATCTTTTAGAATTAAAGCACCTGCGTCATTAACATCTGTCGCAATGCCAGAAAGTTCTTTATCAAAAACTCTCACTTTCACGTGCTTATCGAGGAATCCGGCTCTTCTTATATAATCTTTTCTTATTAATAAAAATCCATCCTCAATAAAACTATCATACCTCAAACAAAACCTTCTCAAAAGTTTTTTTAAGAATTCATCTCTGTTAATTTTTCTTCCGGTTTCCAAATTTAACGATGTTGCCGGCTGAGAAATATCTTGTAGCTCTTCATTTTTGCAATTGAGGTTTATGCCAAAACCTATTATAAGCCCTTTTAGGGAAGTTTTTTCAATAACACCTTCCGCTAAAATTCCGGAAATTTTCTTTCCGTCAATCTGAATATCATTTGGCCATTTGATTTTTGGCTTAACGCCGTATTCTTCAAAAGTTTCACATAAAATCAAACACAAATATTGGGTTAAATTGGAGTAAATTTCTTTCATTTCTGAAGAAGGTTTTAATACAATACTTGCATAAATATTTTCTTCCCCCATGAAGTTCCATTTGCGCTCCAATCGGCCTCTTCCGGCTGTTTGTTTTGATGTATAAACAACCGTCATATCTTCCAATTCGGCTAAATGTTCCCGTGCGTATTTATTTGTTGAATCAACCTCTTCTAAATACAAAAGTTTCATAAAACAATTTTATAACAAAAAGAAAACTGCTTCCATAAAGAAAGCAGTTTTTATTCGTACACATTAAATTTTTTAACTTATGCCACAGCGGCTTTTTCCTGTTTTTCTTTTGCTTTAGCATTGATTTTTGCACCAATTTTATTCGCAATCGGCGTAATGATAACCGGAGTTATGTATCTGTAAATAAGAGTGAATGTTGCCAACCCCGCTAGAGCACCAAAGCCTTTTAATTTATTACCAAAACTTTTCTTCAAAGCTTCGCATTCCTCGGCGCTTAATTTACCCAATGCCATTTGTTGTTCTTTCAAACCTGAATATCTATATTCCAAATTTTTGTTGAAATCTTTCATATAATGGTCTA
>CAKVMU010000163.1 GCA_934773085.1 uncultured Candidatus Melainabacteria bacterium | reverse complement strand
CGCCAACACCGTGAAGACCGCCGGATACTTTGTAACCGCCATCACCGAATTTTCCGCCTGCGTGAAGCACTGTATGAACAATTTCAAGGGCTGATTTACCTGTCTCCGGTTTTATATCCACCGGAATACCACGACCGTTGTCCTCTACTGTTACACTGTTATCTTTGTTAACGGTAACGTGAATTTCTGTACAATAACCAGCCAGAGATTCGTCGATAGAGTTGTCAACGATTTCATAAATACAATGGTGCAAACCTCTTTGTGAAGTCGAACCGATATACATGCCTGGACGTAGACGAACAGCCTCCAAACCTTCTAATACACGTATATTACTAGCGTCATACCCTTGTGCCATTTATCCCCCTCAATCAATTAAAATCTTTTCTATATAGACATTGTAGCACAAAAACATTTTACAACGAAATATATTAAGAAATTGGGGAGTGCGATTTCTTTTGTTAAGCGATATCTGTCATTGTCTCAAAAGGGATTACGAATCATCTTGATTTTTTAGTATGTAGCTGATAATATAAACTTAATCGCCACGGGCCTGTGGCGCAGCGGTAGCGCAGAGGACTCATAATCCTTTGGTCGTGGGTTCGAATCCCTCCGGGCCCAAATTTAATAAAAGACTCCTTCTGGGGGTCTTTTTTAATGTGCAATTTGGGAGGGCTTCTCACCCAGTGGGTTCGACTTCCTCCTTCCCAAAACGATACTTAATCGTTTTGGGCGGAGTCCTTCTCCGGGCCCAGTAATAAAAAAAGAACTACATAAAGTAGTTCTTTTTTATTGCCTTGCGTTTTGGGGATGAGAACCCACACAAGGCGGAGCCTTGTCAGTGGGTTCGAGCGTGAGCGAGCTGAGGCTGGAGAGTTTTTGCACAGGGATGTAATCCCAAAGCAAAACTCGGAATTGCCGTTAAATGCGAGCGAACAAGACAATCCCTCCGGGCCCAAATTTAATAAAAGACTCCTTCTGGGGGTCTTTTTTAATGCACAATTTGGGAGGGCTTCTCACCCAGTGGGAGTGGAGATTCAAGATTGGTAAGATGCTGAAACAAGTTCAGCATGACAGGGTGTAAATATTTCAGCAATAGTAGGTCGGCTTTACTAAGCCGACAAAAACTCATCTCTTCATCCTAAAACCCTCTCCGTAGGAGAGGGGATAACGAACTGTTCAACCCTTCAACTTTTCAACTTTTACCGGTGCATACTGTTATTTTTTGAGAACAAATTCCGGATGCAATTTTTTCAATTCTTCTGCTTCTTCATCCGTAAGCCTTGGTATAACCTTATCAACAAACCCAACATGCGCACCGTGAGGGATTGTAAAACCATCAGAATATTTGCTTTGATATATATCTCCAAAATTATCGATTTTTGCGCTTTCACCCAACAAGCCGTCTATTCCTATCATGCCGGACTCACCTTTAATCTTTGCAATCACATGATCCACACTGCGACTGTCACCGCTATCTTCAATTTCCATTTGAGCAATACCGGTATCCTCTTCATCAACATCATTTATTCTGGATATCATATAAATAATTCTGGCAGCTTCTGCGCAATTCAAAGTCTGAAACCTTTTTATCCCATCCGCCAACATTGAAAAATATTTAAACGCATTTTTTGTATTAAAAGAATAATATTCTCTCAAATCATCAAGTTTATTGCTAGTCACATCCATCATCTTTCTGAGTGCAATAATCGCTTTAAGTCTTGCATTTTCATCCGGATTCTCTCTTACAACCTTTGCAAACTCAAACTTTCCTTGTTTCCACAAAGACGGATACGGATACTCCTTCTGAACCATATTACACATTTCCTGCGCCTGCTTCAGATTTATTTTCCTTCCGTAAAAATTTGTATGGCAAATAGAATCTATTCTCATACTGTATTTAAACACGCTGAAAAAATTTTTTGCATGTCTAAAATTTGTACGAGAGTCCTACGTTGAATCCCCAATTTTTTCCGCTGTTATCTGCGATATGAGCCAAGTCATACCTCTGAACCTCCGCAAACATCGAAGACTTATCGCCGAGTTTTTGTGTAACCCCGCCAAATACCCCAATATCTGTTGTCCAATTTCCGGTCTGATGGTTAACTTTACCTGAAACATATGGATTTACATATATTGACGTCGCATTGCCGACTTTTCCGGAATACCCCGGTGAAAGCCTTATTTGTGTTACTTCCGAACTCTTGGAATTAATTTCCCGAACACGCAATTGCATACTGTAATTTTCGTCAAATTTATATTTGGCTTTGCCTTCAAAAACCAGTGACGGACACGCTTTAAAATTGGTTGAAGCCCCAACACCAAAAGAAATGTCGGCTTTTTTCCCGAGTTTAGTTCCTTGACTATACATAGCCATAGAAGTATTTGACCCGTCAAAATTTTGATATGACATCAAAGATAATTCATGATTAATTTTGTTACTGATTGGCATAATATCCCCTTTTATATATAAAGTATTTGAACAAGAAAAAATTGCTTAAATGTTACAAACCAAATTTACGTAAGTATGATACAATAGCTACTATATAAAATTATTTGGAGAAATATTATGCAAGTTCTATGGAAAAAAGAAATCGAAGACATCAAAGACAGCGGATATTTATCAACAAAATTATCAATCACAGATGCTCTCATCGAGAACTTTTACAACGAAATTTTGACTGATGCGGAAAAAGAGCTTTTACATTTGGCTTTTTGCGAAAATCCTTCTCAGCAAGATTTGGATAATCTTTTGAAAGACTGGGATATCGAGGTTAAAGGCAGCGCAAAATCTTTAATGCTTGCATATTTTATGAAACGTCATCCGGAACTGAAATTCACATCATACGAAGAACCTCGCCTAAAAGGTTTGTTGAATTTTTATAGATTCCACAACCTCAAGACAATTGCGCATTATACAAAAATCGGTAAAGCGCTGAATGCAAAAGGAATCGTCCCGATGATTCTTAAAGGTGGTGCAATGAAATATCTTCGTCAAGACCTGCCAAGAGTAATGAACGACATCGATATTCTTGTACCGGAAAAAGATTTTATGCGAAGTGCTGAAATCGCCGCACCTCTCGGATATTGGTGGGAAAAAGTTGATATCCATTCAATCGACCTTCATCCGAACGGAAGCGAAGAAGGCGCACTGGATTTACACAGATTTATTTATATGAACACAGGACATGAGAAAAACCTTTTGAGCGGATTATTCAAAAGAGCTCAAAGTAAGACTGTTTTCGGAGTTAACACACTGGTGCCTTCTTTTGAAGATATGATGTTCATAACCCTTGTAAACCTTGCAAGAAATTTGAGAGATAAAACGAGCCGTGCCGGACTTCTGTATTCATTATTTGATTGCAAGTTTTTACTTGAAAACAAACCGGATTTTAACTGGGAAATTGTTGAAGAAAATGCCCGCAAAACAAAAACAGAAGTTCAAATGAACTTTGCAATGAAATTTATTGAAAAAATTTCTTCGGATGTTTTACCAAAAGAATTGCAAGAAAACAAACTGTTTGAAAAAGAAACAAATGAATACTCAAATATGGTTATGTACAACCGTTTTTATTTGGAAGATTTGAGAACAAAATGCAGAGCAATGAAGTTTGGAAATCTATTCAAAAATCCCGCAGGGATAGTAGATTACATATTTTTAAAACCTAAATATGCACTTTTAAAAAGTATCAGAAAGCATCCGATGCTAATCGAACTTTTTATCAAAGATTTGAAAACAAAAAAATATGAATTTGAAAACTAAACATTTTTGATAGATTTATGTTCCCCACTCGGCTAATTTTTATAAAAATTAGTTATGTTTGTTATATAATGACAAAAGGAGCTTGGATTGAATATTAAAAGGGAATTATATGCAAATCAAAGATTTAACGAAAGAAAATTTAAGTTTAGTGTTTTCACAGCTTGATAACTACTTGGCACAAAAAGAAGTTAAATGGATTAAATATGCTGACTTGGGCTGTAAAATTGTTAAAATCGTAAGTTATAGTGACGAATTCTTACCGCTGGTTGAAAAACAATTAACTTTCGTTTTAAAAGATTCAGCAGAACATTATGATGATACCCTTATTATCTGGCATGAACCTGATACTTTGAATCTTGCCAAAAGTATTATCTCAAAAATCCCTCAATACACTATGAGATTAAAACTGGAAAGAATTCACAAAAAAGCACATTTGGGACATTGCACTGATGAGGAACTATACAAC
>CAKVMU010000162.1 GCA_934773085.1 uncultured Candidatus Melainabacteria bacterium | reverse complement strand
GTATTATTCAGGCTGTGACACAGGTTCAAGAACAGACGATATCTGCTGCGCCGAAGATTTTTGCGGTATTTTTGGTAATTGTTATTGGCGGTTTGGGATTTATCAAATTGTTAACGAACTTGTTCCAAGATGGTATGGCATTGGCTTTCAACGGTGTTTCAAAAGCAGACAGCTATGTGTTACCGGCGGATTATTATAAGTATACAAAACCTTTTGAGGGTGAGATGAAGGATTCTTTCAAAAATGTGCCTAATGTAAAAGAGGTTATGAAGAATCCGGGAAAAGTTCCGTATATTGATAAATCTCAAAAGATTAAATATGATGCGGCTCCGAAGGCGCCGATGCCAAAGGCCAATTTCGTAGAGACTAACAAAATTTTAGGCAGGTAGAGATGCGTGGAGTTTTGTTGGGTATAATGCTTGCAATATCTGCGATTCCGGTGTTTGCACTGGAGGATTGTGTTGTGTCTTTTGACGGAACTTTGACTGATATAAGGGTTGAAGACGGTCAGATTTTGGAAGTTCATCCGGTTGTCACTGTGTTGAACGAGAAGAATACTCTTATTGTGCATCCTTTGAAGGAGGGGTGTACAAAATTTTCTGTTTTAAAAAACGGTACGGAAAGGGTTGAATTTAAGGTTAGGGTTACAGAAGACGAAACCGTGACAGATGAGATTGAGGGGTTTGATGTTTTATCTTTGGACAATCCTCCGGAGGTTTTAGATTGTGATATAGATGCACCTCCAATGTTGCGTGAAGAGGGTGAGGATATCCCGCCTGCTCTGAGAGAGGGGGAAGAGTAGATGGAACATCTTTTACAGTCGATAGCTACATTGTTTCCGGAGTTTGAGAAATATTTTTCAGCCGGCTTTATTGTGTTTGCAAGGCTGATGGGATTTATCAGATTCGCTCCGGTTTTTAACAGGAAAGAAATCAATACTATTGTAAAGCTTGCTTTGGTATTGTTACTAACTATGATGATAACACCGTTGTTGCATCCTGGGGTACCCCCAAAGGATGTTTCACCTATGCTTTTGTGGGTATTGAATTTTGCGGTGGGAGCGATAATTGGGTATATTGCGCAGCTGATTATTCTTGCGATTGAGGCCGGCGGTGATATGATTAATACTCAAATGGGTCTTTCTTCTGCAATGGTAATGGACCCGACTACAAACAGTCAGACATCTATTTTGAGTCGTATGATAACAATTATGGGGCTTTGTATTTTTATTCAGCTGGGCGGGTTGTATTGGTTGTTCAACGCTTTGTTGAGAAGTTTTGAGATATTTCCTGTGTATGCGGTTAAGATTCCGTTAGAACAGATTATAAACATGGATTATTTGGTCAAGACCACATCAAATGTTTTGTATATGGGCTTGCAAATAGCTTCTCCGGTGTTGTTGGCGACTTTGGGACAGGATATTATTTTGGGTGTAATTTCCAAGACTGCACCTCAGGTTAACGTCTTCCAATTGAGTTTCCTGTTCAAACCGGTTTTTGGGGCTGCGATAATGATATGGATTTTACCGATGCTTGTTGGGGTAATATCTGACTTTTTCTTGTCTTTTTCAAGTATTTATTAGCTTGTGGAAAACGCTTCGGATATGCTACAATCGGAATGAAAAATGAGAGGTTTATATGAAGAAATTTGGATATTCGCTTGCAGAAACGTTGATTGCACTAATGATTGTTGGTGTTGTGGCGGCTTTGACTATTCCTGGGTTGGTAAAATCTAATGAGAATAAATCCAATGCGGCGGCGCTTTCGGTTGCAGTATCTGATTTTGAAAATGCCTTGGCTAATATGATGATTAGTGATGAAGTTGATAAATTGACGGATACACGGTTTTATAAGGCTACAACTACTGTTTCAGAGGGTAATGAGGAATCTGAAGAGGATAATGAGGAATCTGAAGAGGGTAATGACTCATCGGCAAATGCAGCGGCTAAGATATTAGGGGAGTACATTGAGATTCAAAAATCAGGAACAACGCCGGATAAGGTGGTTGCTTCCACCTCGCTTAAGGGTCTGGACGGTTCTTCTGAATCGTTATTTTCAGATTATACATTCGTTTCTAAGAAAGGTGCGGTGTATAATTTGTATTCCGGAGTAGATGACAAAAATGACCTCACGGAGGCAGATGCGATATCTAAAGGGGTTTCTATTACAAGTGTTGCGTATGAGTTGATGATTGATGTTAATGGGGATAAGAAACCTAATACTATCGGTCGTGATGTATTTGGGTTTGCTGTTGGGAATGACGGCGTGCTTTATCCTTGGGGCGGTAGAGATTATGATGCGTACAGCAAAACAGGTTATTGGAATGGTAATACCGGTAATTTTTCATGTAAAGATATTACTAAAGTTTCCGGATGGGGTTGTACGGCTCGTTTGATAGAAAACAATTACAAAGTAGATTACTAATAAGAGAGGGTTTATATTATGAAAAAAAGCGGATTTACGCTTGCAGAAGTATTGATAACGCTGAGTATCGTGGGGGTTATAGCGGCGCTTACTATTCCGATGCTGGTTAGCAGTAGCCGAAATCAAGCGAATGCATCAAAACTTTCTGCAACGCTTTCAACTGTTGAAAGTGCTTTGACTTCGGCAATTGCACAAGACGGTGCCGATGATATTTACGAAACTGACCTTTGGACAAACGGTTTGGCTAAGTTTGGTGATTATGCTCAAGCAAGTCTTTATGATGGAGACGATTTTTATGCGGACAAAACAGTTAAACAATTGGATAAGACGGCTTTAGAGACAAAACCGTCAGGTACTATATATCAATTGAAATCCGGCGCAGTTGTATTTTTCTCAGATATAGTTGCGGAACCTGCAGATGACTCTGATAAAGTTGCTGAATTAGGTGGTGCTTTACATTCTCCGGCAGCAACAGTTATGATAGATGTTAACGGTACGGATGTTCCAAATATGTACGGCCGAGACATTTTTTACTATAAGTTAGGTGATAATGGTCACTTGTATCCATATGGTGGCAGAGATGTCTCAATTTCTGTAAAGGAAGATACTGCACATGTTTGGGATGCAGACAAGAGTGATTACCCGTGCGTGGCAGGAAGTACAGGCTTAGGATGTGCTGCAAGACTCATGGCAGAAGGGTATAAAATGAATTATTAATATGTTGAAGAGAATTTTTTCAAAGACAATAATACATACAGTTCTGATAATAACTTCGTTGTTATCAATATTTCCTTTTATATGGTTGACTTCAACTTCTTTGAAAGGGGTCAATGAGGATATTTTCGCATATCCGCCTGCAATTATTCCGCAAGATTTTACTTTTGTTAACTATATTGATGTGTGGCACAAAGTTAATTTTATGGGTTACTTTATGAACTCAATGATTGTTGCTGCATTGACTGTCATTCTTAATCTGGTGTTATCATCTCTTGCTGCATATCCTTTAGCAAGAATGAATTTCAAAGGTAAGAAAATTGTTTTCTTTTCTATTCTGGCTACAATAATGATTCCTTTTCAAGCAATTATGTTGCCGGTTTATATTATTACTCTGAAATTACATTTGATTGACAGTGTGAACAATGTTATGGGCTATATCGGACTTGTTATGCCTTTTGCGGTAAGTGCCTTTGGCATTTTCCTTATGAGACAAGCTTTTATGAAAGTTCCGAGAGAAGTTGAAGAAGCTGCCATTGTCGATGGTTGCAATGTTTTTCAAATGTTTGTAAAAGTTGTTCTTCCAATGGTAAAACCTACGTTAGCGGTGCTTGCAGTATTTACCTTTATTGGTTCTTGGGGTGAATTTTTGTGGCCGAGTATTATGCTAACAAAAGATTCTATGTACACATTGCCGGTCGGAATCAACAATTTGCAAGGTATGTTCTCTTCCAATTGGAGGTTTATTGCAGCCGGCTCAATTATTGCAACAATCCCAATAATTATATTCTTCTTAGCAATGCAAAGATACTTTATCTCCGGTGAAAACGATGGAGCCGTAAAGGGTTAAGGGGGGGGTAAATGTATTTGGCTGGTAGGTTGTGACTACCAGCTTGGCGGTTTTTAGTTGAAGAGTTGAAAGGTTGAAAAGTTGAAAGGTTCGTATTTCCCCTCTCCTACGGAGAGGGTGGCACGAAGTGTCGGGAGAGGGTTTTAAGATGAAGAGATAAGTTGTAGGATGTGGTAAATCGAAGATTTACCGCACTGTAATTAGACATTTAAAATTAAAATGTCTGACACATAAAATGATAAATTTTAAATTTGAACCATTTTAAGGGAAG
>CAKVMU010000161.1 GCA_934773085.1 uncultured Candidatus Melainabacteria bacterium | reverse complement strand
AGATGAGAAACAACGAATTGGCGCCAACGAGTGATACTGTGTACTCCGGAAGAACTGAAACATCGGAGTATGCATCAAAAGATGTTATTCCAAAGTTTGATGATGATATGACACCGGACGGGTTTGAAGCAGACGACCAGTCTGTCGCCGAAGCAGAACATCATAAAAAAGCTCTGTTCCACAAAAAAGCTAAGGTTCAGGAGCCGGAAAACACAGAAGATATTATTCTTGATTGTGACGATATTACATATGACACACAGAATTATTTGATAAATGCAAACGGCAATGCAAGCGTTGAATTCGTAAAACAAGAAACCACCGTAAAAGCGGACACAATTGTTTTCGATAGAATGAACAACACCATTAAAGCCGAGGGCAATGTCAGAATTCTGAAAAATAGCCAAACAATTACCGGAGATTACATTTTCGTCGATATGAACGAAGAAAATGCACTTATCGAGAATCCGCTGACTCAAACTGATACAATAGAAATTAAATCAAAAAAAGGTTATGTTTACGGAGATAAGATTGTTCAAGAAGATGGTTCAATTGTTGTTGACCAGTCTTTCCCGATTAACTTTCAATCAGCTACTCGTGGACCTCAAATGCACAAAATGCTGATACCGAAAGACCAATCTCTTTCCAGTGACATGGAAAAAGGTATCATCAGATTGAAAGTTAAAGACCTAAAGATTACTCAAAAAGGTGATTTGGAAATAATTTCAATCAAAAAGGGCAGATTATTTAAAGGCAAACGTACTGTACTGAAAGTTCCAAGATTAAAGATTTACACAAATAAAAACCAAGATTATGTAGAAACAAATTCTTGGGAAATTGGTTCTTTCAGAGGGATGGGGTTGTACCTCGGACCCGGATTCGTATTTGAGCTACCGAAAGGTTCAGTACTTAAGGCAATGCCTGTATTAAATTACAAAAGCGGTTTTGGCATCGGTGGTATAGGGCGTTTTTCCAGCGGAACAAACCAAACCATGTTCGGATATGGTACCGCTGCAAACAAATTTTTGATTCATGGTAAACAAAAGTTAGATGACAACTTATACTTACAATACGGTATGAATGATTATATGAACGAATGGTTCTTGGGAAGAAGACGTCCTAAATACGGAGCCACTCTTGTTTATGAAAACACATACGCTTCAGATAACTTTTTGATTAAAGACCATCAATCTATATACAAACACAGAATAGAAGGCGGTTATTTCCAAGATTTGGACTATGATACTAACTTTGAAAAACTGCACGGTTACAATACAGGAACCACAAGATTCAGATATATGGGTGAAGCTCGCCAAAACTTCTTTAAATACGAAGATGAAGAAAATTTGAAAGCTATCAAATTCGATATCGTATCTCAATTATCCGCATCACTTTACGGAACTGGTGACACACAGGTTATCGGTAGAATAGGGCCTTTGCTTCACACTCAATACAAACGTTGGATGCAAGATATCGGATATTACTTCTCTGCAATCGACGACAACACTCCGATGCCGGTGTTTGATGCATACAGATACGGAAAACAAAACTTATACTTAAGAGAGTATTTCCGCATAAACAGATATTTGACCGTATCATGGTTTAGTTCAATCAACATGACAGGAGATTCTCCGAACGGAAAAACATTCCAAGAAAACTCTTTCTATGTATCCGTTGGTCCTGATGATATGAAATTCAATGTCGGATATGACTTTATAAGACAAAACCTTTATTGTACTGTTGAAATGATGATGGATGCGAAGGGCACTAAGGTTGATTATGATACTTTAGAAATCAAACAGGATAAGAAAGCGAAAAAAGACGACAAGTCTGATGAAAACAAGAATGAAAATTCTTTTGAAACAGCAAAACAGCCAAAAGTACTTGATAAAGCTGTCGTTGAAGATATAAAAACAATGGAAGAGGTTTTGTAAGTTGTTCAAAAAATTTAAATTAACATCTGAAATAATCAGATACGGAAAGCTTTGCGGAGAAAAGAATTTCACCCCCGGATATTCAGGAAATATTTCCGCCAGATATAAAAACGGAATGCTCATCACCACATCCGGTTCATGCAATGGATATCTAACCAGAGCGCAAGTCGTTTATACGGATTTTGACGGGAATTCGCTAGAAAAAGGCAAGAAACCTTCCAGCGAAAAAAAATTGCATGCCGGAATCTACAGGCTACGCCCTGAAATAAACTATATTATACATGTTCACGCTCCTTATTTGAGCAGTTTTGCATCATCAGGCAGGGATTTGGAATCTCCTATTATGGCAGAAAATGTTTTTTATTTCGGAGGAATTCCTCTTGCTGAATATGCACTACCTTCATCAGACAAGCTTGTTGAAAACACAGTCAAATATTTTGACGGATATGATGCCGTACTTATGGCAAATCACGGTTTTATTGTTGCAAGCAAAACAATGGATGATGCTTACATGAAGCTTGAACTGGCAGAGTCTTATGCTCAAGTTGTTCTAAATACAGAAATTCTTGGCGGAGCAAAAATTTTGAGTGATGAGAACACGAAAGCAATTTTAAATTTAAGATAAAAAAGAAGCCCGAATTAAATTCGGGCTTCTTTTTTTATTTAATTATAACAATTCTTTCAAATAATTCGGAAGTGCAAATCTTGCTTCGTGATATTCCTTGTTATAGATTTTACAAGTTTTTGTAATTGCATTACCACGTCTTTCATCCCAATAAGAAAGTGGTTCTACGGTTTCTGAACAGAATGCCCAAGCCCAATATCCACCCGGATAAGTTGGAATGTTAGAAGTAAACGTTGAACAAATAGGAAATACTTTTTTCAACAAAGTATACATCTTTTTAATCTCTTCTTTATTTGCAGACGGCGATTCTGATTGAGCACAAACGATGCCACCTTTTTTCAAAGAGCGTTTTACATTTGTATAAAATTCTTCCGTAAACAAACCTTCTCCAGGTCCCATAGGGTCTGTAGAGTCAATAAGAACTATGTCGAACATATTTTCTTTATCTTTGATGTATTCTATAGCGTCTTCCACAAGGATTTCGCATTTTGGGTTATCAAGTTCGCACGCAATTGTAGGAAGATATTTTTTGCAAGCATCAATTACCATTCCGTCAATTTCACAAAGAACTACTTTTTCAACGGTATCGTGCTTTAAAACTTCTCTTACAGTACCGCCATCACCACCACCGATTACAAGAACGGTTTTAGGTGCTTTATGATGCATCATCGGAATATGTGCTATCATTTCGTGATAGTGATATTCGTCACCTTCTGTTGTCATCATTAAATCATCCAAAGTCAAGACTCTCCCTAATGTTGAATCTGATTCAAAAATTTCTACTTTTTGAAAAGGTGATTGCTCTGAAAACAAAACTTCTTTTTGTCTGATGGCAATACCGTAGCCGGAAGGAGTAATTTCCTTATAAAATTTTTCTTGTGTCATAGTTTTATATCTCCTGATAATATATGTATATGCAGGTGGAATACTTCCTGTCCTGCCTCTTTCCCTGTGTTAATAACAGTCCTGTAAGACTTTATCCCCAATTGATTTGTCACTTTTTTGACAACCATCATCAATTTCCCTAAAAGTTGCTCATCATCCAATTCATTTAAGGATTCCACATGAACTCTTGGAACCACCAAAAGATGAATATTTGCTTTCGGATTAATATCCTTAAAAACAACAGCATTTTCATCTTCATAAACGAATTCAGTTCCAAAATCACCGTTAATAATCTTACAAAAAATACAATCGCTCATAAATTTCTCCTTATTAGATAAGGATACATCAAAAGAAAAGCAAAGTCCATTGAGCTATTGATAATAGCCTCTTAATTCCGGACGACTTTGCTGAACATCACCGTATAAATTGTTCTTTTTACCTTTTTTAATATCTATTGCATCAAAAGTTTGATTATTATCAAAAGGTTCTTTTTTCAAAACCGTATTTTTTACGGAATCCGCTTGAGGTTTCGTTTTATTAGAAATTTCATTTACACGAGAATCGTATACAGGAGTCGCTTTTACCTCCAATTTAGACTGCGTTTGAGCCTCTTTCTTCTCCAACGCACGAAGTTTTCTGTCTTCATTAGCCTGTTTAATTCTTGTTTTTGTATTATCCATTTTCACTTTAGTATCTTCTTTGAAAATTTCAAACTCAGCTTTTTTCTGAGTATAAACTTTATCATACTCACGTCCCAAATGACGATACTTTTTCGTAAACACGTTATCGATATTACCTATATCATAATAAATTTGTTTAGATTCTTTTTCATACACAGATGGTGGCAAGATTTTCAACTGAACATTTTG
>CAKVMU010000160.1 GCA_934773085.1 uncultured Candidatus Melainabacteria bacterium | reverse complement strand
GTGCAGCCGACTTTGAGCGAATTTAGTTCAAATCATTAAATAAAGATTAACTTTGCTTGATTTTTCAAAAATGCAATTAAAATATAATTATATGGAGTTATAAAATTATGATTGATTTTGAAAAATTTACAAATTATTCTCAAGAAATAATTTTTGCGGCAAATGCAAAAAAAGATTTTTACAAGAATTCGGAAGTTCAACCCGAACATATTGTTATGGCGATGATTGAGGACAAAGGTATTTCCAAAGATTATTTTGAGGAGCTAAAACTTCTTAATCAGCACTTTATCAACGAAATTGTTGCCAGAATTAAAACATATCCGACGATATCAACACCGTCAGGCTCTCAACAAGTATTTTTATCAAAAGAAACGAACTCTTTGTTTGAGGTAGCTTTTCAAGAAGCAGATTCTCTAAAGGATGAGTTTGTGGGTATAGAATGTATATTAATTGCGATGACAAAGCTTGAAGGTTCGTTTATTCAGACTTTATTGAGAAATCAAGGAGTTACGACTGACAAAGTTTTGGGTGCAATGAAAAAAATAAGAGGTAATAAAAAAGTGGATACTAAAAATGCAGAAGAAAATATGAAAGCGCTTGAAAAATATTCAACCGATCTTACCGAAATGGCGAGAAAGGGTAAACTTGATCCTGTAATCGGCAGAGACGAAGAAGTCAGACGTATTATTCAGGTGCTTAACAGAAGAACAAAGAATAATCCGGTGCTTATCGGTGAACCTGGGGTTGGTAAAACCGCTATTGTTGAAGGACTTGCGCAGAGAATTATCAGAGGAGATGTTCCGGAAAGTCTAAAGGATGTTAAATTAATCTCCTTGGACTTGGGGGCATTGGTTGCAGGTGCAAAATTTAGAGGTGAATTTGAAGAACGTTTGAAAGCAGTCTTGAAAGAGGTTCAGGAATCAAACGGTGAAATCGTAATGTTTATTGATGAGTTACACACGGTTGTCGGAGCTGGTTCCACAGAGGGTTCAATGGATGCAGGTAATTTGTTGAAACCAATGTTGGCAAGGGGTGAATTGAGAACAATCGGTGCAACTACAATCAATGAATATCGTAAGTATATTGAAAAAGATCCGGCTCTTGAAAGAAGATTCCAACCTGTAATGGTGGATGAACCGAGTGTTGAAGACACGATTTCTATCTTGAGAGGATTGAAGGAAAAGTATGAAGTTCATCACGGAATCAGAATCCTTGATAGTGCTTTGATTCAGGCTGCAAAACTTTCTGACAGATACATAACAGACAGATTCTTGCCGGATAAAGCGATTGATTTGATAGATGAAGCCGCATCAGCTCTACGTATAGAGATTGATTCTATGCCGGAAGAAATTGATGTTATGATGCGTCAAAAAATTCAACTTGAAATTGAACGAGAAGCTCTTAAGAAAGAAACTTCTCCGGAAAGCATTGCTAAAATTGATAAATTGACTTCAGAGATTAATGACTTGGAAGGCAAGATTGACAAACTTAAAAAGCAATGGGAAATTGAAAAAGACACAATTTCTGGTGAAGCAGGTATTAAGGATGAAATTGATAAAGTTAAGAACAAAATTGCGGAAGCTGAACGTAATACAGATTTGCAGACGGCTGCAGAGTTGAAATACGGCAAGCTGATGGAATTGGAGAAGAAACTCCAAGCGGTTCAGGGAAAGGAAAGAAGTGAGAATCAGCTTCTTAAAGAAGAAATTGACGGTGATGATATCGCAGAAATCGTAAGCAAATGGACTGGAATTCCGGTAACAAAACTTGTTGAGAGTGAAATGCAGAAACTGCTTAAGATGGAAGATGTTCTTCATAAACGTTTGATAGGTCAAGACGAAGCCGTTAATACAGTATCTGATGCAATCAGACGTGCTCGTTCAGGCTTGAAAGACCCAAAACGTCCGATTGGTACATTTATTTTCTTAGGACCAACAGGTGTAGGTAAGACAGAATTGGCAAAGACTTTGGCAGAATTCTTGTTTAACGATGAAGATGCGATTGTCAGAATTGATATGTCTGAATATATGGAAAAACATAATGTTGCTAGACTAGTTGGAGCTCCTCCGGGATACGTTGGTTACGAAGAAGGAGGTCAATTGACAGAGGCTGTAAGACGTAAACCATATTCAGTTGTATTGTTTGATGAGATTGAAAAAGCTCATCCGGATGTGTTCAATATCATGCTTCAAATCTTTGATGACGGTCGTTTGACGGATTCTAAAGGTAGAACGGTTGACTTTAAAAACACTGTTATTATCATGACAAGTAACATCGGTAGCGAAATTATTCTTGAAGATTCTCTGAATGCTGCTGTTAATAACGGTAATTTCGAAGAAACTAAAGAGAAAGTTATGGCTGTTATGAGAGAACGGTTTAAACCGGAATTTTTGAACAGGGTTGATGAGACAATCTTCTTTAAAGCATTGACTCTTCCTCAATTGTCACAGATTGTGGATATTCAGGCTGAACACTTGAGAGGTTTGTTGAAAGAACATAATATAACTCTTGAAATTACAAATGATGCAAAAGAATTTCTTGCAACAAGAGGGTTTAATCCGATATATGGCGCAAGACCGCTTAAGAGGGTAATTAGACAAATGGTTGAAAACCCGTTGTCAAAACTTCTTTTGGCACAGAAATTCACTGATGGTGATAATCTGGTAATAGATGTCAAAGATGATGAACTTGTTTTTGATAAGAAGTAATTGAAAATCGAGGCGCCGAACGTATGTTCGGCGCCTCGATTCTTACATGTTTAAAGAAAATAATACAATAACGGTGAGAATAAGAACACTTATCGTGAATCCAAAGACAAACTTGATTATTGGATGTATTCCCATAGTAGCTTCTTCTTCAAGTTCAAGTTGTTTTAAAACATTTTTTGAAAAATCCTGACGGGTTTCAGCCTTTGTTTTTCGAAAAGAGTCGTTCATGAGTTTTCGGATATTGTAACTGTTTTCTAAATCTTGTCGGGCTTTTTTGTTGTTAATTGTGAATTTTTTTATTTTAATATTTTCGTCTCCGTCAAGTTCGTTGTCGATATATGCAGAGAGATTATTTTTAAACACCCTGTACTGTTGGGATGTCGCTTGAGTAGTAGCGTTTTGAAATGTTTTTTCCGGTTCTTCTTCCTCCTTGAAACAACATTTTAAATCAGTAATCATTGATTTTATGATGTCGTACTTGGCTCTGCAATTCGGACAGTTTTTCAAATGCTCTTCTACTTGTGTTTTCAATGCTTTGCTCAAATCCCCGTCAATGTAAAAGGATATAAGTACGTCCATTTGGGTGCAGGTTAGTTTCATTATATTCTCCTCCGATTAAATAAATTCCCTAAGTTCTTCTTGCAACTTTATTCTTGCTCTTGAAATTCTTGATTTGACGGTTCCAAGGGTTGTATTTGTTATTTTTGAAATATCGTCATAGCTCAATCCTTCGTACTCTCTGAGAATGAGAGTTATCCTCAAATCTTGGGGTAAGGTCATGAGTGCTGCTTTTATAAGTTTTTCTATCTCGGAGAATAAACACTTTTCTCCAGGGTCGCAGCCGATTTTGTCTTTAATTTCGTTTAATTTGTTTTCATCGTATTCAAGTTGTTTATCACTTTTTTTTCGAGTGTAGTCATAAAACACGTTTGTTGTAATCTGATTTAACCATGCTTTAAAGCTTTTTATATCTTTTAGGGAGGGTAAGGCTTTTGCCATTTTTAACAGTGTTTCTTGGGTTAAGTCTGATATATCGTCTTTTTTATCCGTGAGATGAGAAAACACGACATAAATATTTCTTTGCACACGACGAATAAGCTCTTCGAGAGCCTTTATGTCACCGTTTTGGGCAAACAGAATGAGTGCGGGAATGTCTTCTTTTCTGTAGGACAATTTGTTCATAATGTATTAATATTTTATGCGGACAGAAAAATGTATCCCCAAGGGGGTAAATATAGGGGTAGGGTAAATATATTTGGCTGGTTGGTCGAAACTACCAGTTTTGAGTTTTTGAGTTGAAGAGTTGAAAAGTTCGTTATCCCCTTCTCCCTTCGGGTGAAAGTTAGGGTGAGGGGTCAATCTCTCAAATCAGCACAATTACATGCCGACTTTAACAAGTCTACATAATCTTTATAATCAATTTACTCCCCAAAAAGAAAACAGGTCGGTTAATCCTTCCTGTTAAGATTTTACACTAGCCGAAATATAAATAGCAATTTCATTATACACTAAAAAACATGAAAACACAAATAATCTTAGCAATAGTTTACGTTTTGAATCCTTTGTTGCGAGGGTGAGTGAGTGGCTTTTGTTGACCTAAAACC
>CAKVMU010000159.1 GCA_934773085.1 uncultured Candidatus Melainabacteria bacterium | reverse complement strand
TACATACTTAAATTTTCAACAGAATCGCCGGAAAAGATTGCCTACAGGCTTCTGTGGCCAACATTTGCCTCTGTTGAGCATATTTTGCCAAAGTCTTGTGGCGGGGCAGATGCGATGTCAAATTTTGGAGGGGCTACAACAAGGGTAAATGCTGAGAGAGGAAACATTCCTTTTGATGTTCAGATAAAAAAAATGCCAAAAACTAAGAAGAATTCTCAAAAATATGTAGACAGACTTATTGAACTCGCCAATAACGGAACTTTTGATAAAAACAAAATTGATAAAAAGTATATTGAAGATTTCAAAAACACGGTTCAAAAGCAGTCTAAAGGTGAAATAGTTTTAAACACAAAAGACTTAATAAAATAAAGCGAGGATGAACCTCGCTTTTTAATTATATTTTTATCAACAAGAATTTAGTATCTTTCAAAGCCAACACTGAATGTTCATGCTCTTTTTTGAACATTATTAACTCGCCCTTTTTAACAACAAATTTTTCTGCATCAAAATGAAATTCTGCTTCACCTTCGTACACATAAGCACAGGCGTCACAAACCGAAATATGCGTATCAATAGCTTCATCTTTTTTTAGAGCAACTGCACTAAGGCTTGAATCTCCGTGTTCCAATAATACATTTCGTTCAAACAAGTTCTCCTTGTTATCTACAAGGTTTTTTAATTCCAATACATTGTAAAACATCTGTTTCCCTCCTTTTATTAATAATCGTTTGCATTAAAAACGACCTCTTAATTCTATTTACAGAAAGAGGAAAAAGAACATTCTACACCAAGGCAATTAAGATTCTTGGTTTTCTTCCGCAGGAGTTTCCAACTGTTTTTTATACGAACAAGTTCTGCTTGAGCAAGATTCAAACGTACCGTTTTTGGTAACTTTTTTAACAAGCAATTCGCCACATTCCGGACAAGTTCCGCCTGTTGGCTCATCCCACAAGGCAAAAGAACAATCCGGATATCGGTTGCAACCAAAGAAAACTTTTCCGTATTTAGATTTTTTCTCTATGATAGTTCCTTCACCGCATTTAGGACATTTGACACCTGTTGAACGAATGTATTTTTTACGGTTCTTGCATTCAGTACATTCAAGATATTTGCCGTAAGGACCTATCTTCATAACCATACTACCGCCGCATTTTTCGCATTTTTCATCCACTGTTTGCGGTTCATTAGTTTGACCATCACCGGCAGAATCCAATTCTACAGAGTTGTTCAAAGATATAATAGTCTTGCACTCAGGATAACCTGAACAGCCCAAAAACTGACTGCCAAATCGGCTTGTTCAAACCAGCATTTTGCGTCCGCAATTCGGGCAAAGTTAGTCACTTTCAATAACAACTTTTTGACCTGTTTTCATTACAGAATTAACAACTTCCATAAACGGAGTATAAAACTCTTGCAACACAACATTCCAAACCGCTTTCTTTTCAGCAATTTCGTCCAGTTTTTCTTCCATGCCGGCAGTAAACTTGTAGTCCATAATATCTGCGAACTGGCTCACAAGCTGTTTACAAACAGTTCGTCCGAGTAAAGTCGGATGGAGAGCTTTGTCTTTCTTCTCCACATACTTTCTTGTCTGGATAACAGTAATAATAGTAGCATACGTTGACGGACGCCCAATTCCGTGTTCTTCAAGAGCCTTAACTAAAGAAGCTTCATTATATCTTGGAGGCGGTTGTGTAAAGTGTTGTTTTGGTGTAATTTCTTTGCATACAACCTTATCGCCTTCATTCAAGTCCGGAATCTTTGCATCAGCATCTTTTTCATCTTCTTCCGCATCATTGTAGAGTTTCAAGAAGCCGTCAAACAATATTTTGCTAGTTCCAGCTTTCAGTGTGTAATCTCCCGCTCCAATTTCTATTGTTTTGTTCGCAACTGTAGCCGGAGCCATTTGAGAAGACATAAATTTATCCCAAATTAATTTATACAACTTATACTGATCCGCAGCCAAATAAGGTTTCAAACTTTCAGGAGTTCTCTCCGGATAAGATGGACGAATCGCTTCGTGAGCATCTTGTACATTTTGCTTTCCTTTAACATAAATATTAGTCGTCGGCGGATAGTAATTCTCACCATAATTTTTGACAATAAAGTCTTTTGCCATTTCGTGAGCATCATCTGAAATTCTGACACTATCCGTTCTCATATAGGTTATCAAACCGACAGGAGTACCATCAATTTCAACCCCTTCATAAAGTTTTTGCGCAACCTGCATTGTCTTAGAAACTCCAAATCCCAATTTGGAACTCGCAGCTCTCTGCAATGTTGATGTTATAAAAGGTGCTGTAGGTTTTCTTTTTGATTCTTTTTTCGTAACTTTTTGTACATTGAATTCCAAATCCGGAGACATAAGATATTCTTTTATATTCTTAGCTTCATCTTCATTCGGAATTTCAAACTTTTTGTTTTTGCGCTTTGTAACCTCTGCTTCAAAAGTTTTACCGTCCTTATCCAACAATGCATGCATTGACCAGTATTCCTTTGGAACAAATGCTTCAATCTCTTCCTCACGTTCACAAATCATTCTTAGCGCAACTGACTGAACTCTACCTGCAGAAAGATGGTAATTTCCTAATTGTTTCCATAAAACAGGTGAAAGTTTGTAACCAACAAGTTTGTCCAAAATTTGTCTTGTCTGTTGAGCTTTAACCCTGTCCATATCAATTTGTCTATAATGGTCAACCGCATATTTAACAGCTTTTGGAGTAATTTCGTTAAACTCAATTCTAAAAACTTTATCATCCGGCACATCCAATAACTCTCTCACGTGCCACGCAATAGCTTCTCCCTCACGGTCGGGGTCGGATGCAAGATATACTCTGTCCGAACGTTTCGCAAGTTCGTTCAACTTTGTTACAACTTTTTTCTTTTCAGGAATTATGACATACGTTGGTTTGAAATTGTCATGCACATCAAAGCCCAAAACATTATCCGGCAAATTTCGAACATGACCAAAACTGGCCTCGATTTGGAATCCGTCGCCCAGAATTTTTTTAATAGTCTTAGATTTTGCAGGTGACTCAACGATTACAAGAGCTTTACCTTTTTTGGTTTTTGTAGTTTTTTCCGCAAATGCTTCTGCCATATGTTATCCTAAAGTTTTTTGTACCTATCTCCCTCTGTTTGTTCAATTAAACCTCTTAATTCCATTCCTGTCAAACAGGTCAAAAGAGCCTCCGTTGAAAGCCCAGTTGCAGTCTGAAGTTCATCAAACCCCTTTGGTTCAATACCAATTATATCAAAAATTTGTTTTTCTGTCGCATTCATTTCCGGCAAACAAGATGACTCGTTCGCCCCTATTGAATATTCCCAACCCAATGCATTCAGAACATCGTTTCCGCTCGTAACCAATGTTGCTCCGTCTTTTAACAGTTTATAAACACCTTCTGTATTTATATTATTAATCGCTCCCGGAATACACATCAATTCACGTCCTTGCTCAAGAGTTAAATTCGCACTTATCAAAGCTCCGCTTTTTAAGGCTGCTTCCCCAACTACCGTACCATACGACAACCCTGTAACTATTCGATTTCGCTGCGGGAATCTGAACTTAATCGGTTCAAAAGTCGGATAATACTCTGTTACGACAGCTCCGCAACCACTCTCTATTTGCTCATACAAAAATTTGTTTCCGCTCGGATAAACATAATCAAAGCCACTGGCTATAACACCGATTGTTTTTAAGTTATTCTCTATTGCACTCTTATGAGAAACGGCATCGATGCCGGCCGCCAAACCAGAAACTATGCAAATATCAGTGTTAGCCAAGTCTGTAATCACCTTGTTTACACTGTCTTTTCCAGCATAACTCGCTCTTCTGGAACCGACAAAAGCCACCGTCCTTTCCAAATTGCAAGCAAATAAGTCCCCTTTATAAAACAACGTCATTGGAGGGTTAGGAATTTGTCTTAACATATAAGGATATCTCTCATCATCATACGTTAAAATCTTTATTCCTTTATCCATAACCACTTCAAGAGTTTTTTCAGGATTCACACCCTGTTTTTTTTGGATAAAATTTTCAGCTTTTCTGACAGATAACCCCTCTATTTGCTTCAAATCCGAAAGTTGAGCATTAAAAGCGGTTTCAATGTCACCAAAATAATTATAGAGTCTTTGAATAAACGTAGAATCTAATTGCTCTATTGAAGAAAATGCTGTCCAATACTTGGTATTCATTCTATAATTTAGCCTTAACTCTTTCAATCAGCTTATTAATACTGTCCTTTTCTTCCTGAGGAATATCAAAACTTGCATAATCTTCAAAATATTCAATAGCATCCTCGTAATCTTCTCTTGCCAAGAACAAGAT
>CAKVMU010000158.1 GCA_934773085.1 uncultured Candidatus Melainabacteria bacterium | reverse complement strand
TAGCTGCATCATTCTGACAAAAAACATAGTTCAGAATCAATTTTAATACCTGACATTTAATGAAGTAGTATAAACCGACCGTATATTCTTTTCTGTTATTGCTTGAAACATCTCGGTTAGGGTCGAATTGGTCGTATCTGAATAACGCTTGCAATTTCGGAGTAATTCTATATGCCACAGTTGTATAAAAACCACTTGCCTTTGTTGAAGTTGAATGACCGCTTGTTCCGTTGTAACCATTTGCATTTGCCCATTCAAAATTCAGAAGTAATCTTTTATATTCCCAGCCGACATAAGCACCTGTCACACAGTAATTATCATCTCTGTGACCGCCTTGTAAACCTCCGCCGATTTTCAATTTTCCATATCTTCCGTCAGTTTTTCCCAATGGTTTTAAATTAACCCAACCTATAAATTCCGCCCCAGGGAAAAATTCTTGGAAATAAGAATCCGAACTATAAACACCTAAATCATAATCAATCAAGCTGTAATCACCGGAAACTCTGGCACCCAATTTACGAACAGTACCAAATGTTCTGGAAATTTGAGACCTTGCAATAAATGGCAACACGAACGGACCGTATGAACCTTCCATACCAACAGGCGGTCTTGAATTACCAACCAATACTCTGTGATGTGGAATCTTATTTGTTGCAACATACATATCTGCAAAAAGGTTTTGCACTACGTTACGGGATGATAACGGAGAAATATTAAACATCACTCTGAAATCTGCATTCTTATCTTTCAAGAAACCATCATAACCAACATTTATTGTATTGAATTCATATTGGTTTGTAATAGTATCGTCATTAAAATACATACCAATATCACCATTATATCCAACCCACAATTGAGTCTTATCCATAATGGAATCCTCAGAATATCTTTTTGTTAAAATATCCTCAAACAAATAAGTCGGTTTATCAATTCGTTCAACTTCCAAATGATAAACATCGCTCAATTTTTCTCTCAAAGTTTTTTCATGCTCAACATCATCCGAAGGATTATTTACCTCTTCTACCTCGGACGGAACTTCCAAAACAACTTCTTCTATAGGATTACTCACTTCTTCTATCGCCTGAGCGGAAGAAAGAGTAAACATAAATGCTATTAATATCGGTAGTAATTTTTTCATATCTGTGTGTCTAATATTTTAATACAAAAAAAGACTACTTTCCAATAAAAAGTAGTCTTTTTTCAAATTCCTTATCTATTGTTCGTGGTGTCTGCGTTCATCTCTCAAATATGCTGCCCAGAATAAAAGAACAACAAATACAAACGCACCGACAATGTTACCCAAAGTTACAGGGAACAAGTTGTGAACAAAGAAACCTTTCCAAGTCATTGTTGCCAATTGATCAGGGGTTAAACCTGAAGCAGCAACAATTGAAGGGAAATGTTTCATCAACAAACCGTTTGGAATAAAGAACATATTCGCAACACTGTGTTCATAACCTGAAGCAACGAATGTCATGATTGGGAAGAAGATTGCAAAAATCTTACCAATAACACGTTTTGAAGTTGATGCCATAAAGATTGCTAAGCAAACCAACCAGTTACAAAGAATGCCTCTAAAGAATGCTTCCCCGAATGACAAATTAATTTTTGAGAAAGCTGTTTGCATAGCCGTTACACCAACAGCATCTCCACCATTGTGTCCCATTCCTGCGCCAAAAATTAAACCGGCTACCAAGATTGAACCCAAAAAGTTAGCAATATAAACGATTGTCCAGCTTCTTAAAAGTTTCATTAAGCTAACTTTCTTTTCCAAAACTGCAAATGTCATCATTACATTACCGGTAAACAATTCAGCACCTGTTAACGCAACAATCATCAAACCTGTAGCGAATGTCATCGCACCGATTAATTTAGTGAAGCCCCAACCCATCATTGAATCACCGGTCATAACTGTCAATGAAACTTGAGCACCAAAAGCTATGAACGCACCGGCTGCAATAGCCAATGTAAATGTTTTTGTTTTACTGTAGTTAGCCTTACCTGTCATAACGCTGTCACTTAATTCATGGACAGTGGCACTTGGAGTAAGACTATCCTGCGTAGAAATTACTTTTTCTTCTTCCATTTTACCTTTTCTCCTATACATTTCAGACACAACAAACTCTCAAGATAGATACATCGTCCATCCTCCCAAAAGCTGTATTCGTCTTCTTAACTATTTATATTGTAAATGTCCGTTTAGTATAATATCACCTTAAACTTTATTTTCAAGGGGGAAATGTAATGAGTTGGTTTGTGCGAACAACAAGCTTTGAATCCCCTCTCCTCGGAGAGGGTGATACGGAGTATCGGGAGAGGGTTAGGGTGAGGGGATAGTTTTTGCATTTTTACGCCACTTTAACTTTCATAATTAAAAGAAGCAAACGACACTTTCCAACAACAAAATTTAACATTTATTAACACTCAGGCAAGTTTTTGATTAAACATGTTTTTATATATATATGGTTAGTGTAAATTTTCAAAATGTAAAGGTTTATCCAACGGGCGGGATTGCTAACGAAGCTAAAACCGCTCCTTTCTCTTCTGCTGTAACACCACAAAAAACAGCACCGGCATTCAGAGCAGAAGCGTACACTTCTGCCGTTACAGTTAGAACCAGCCTTACAACAAAAGATGAAAAGAAAAAATATAAAGAAATATCTGAAGAGCTTGATATGAAATACAGAAGAAAGCTTGATTTTGCCCTAAAATCCGGAATCTTGCTGAAAGACAATTCTGATGACAAAAGCACAGTTTTAGATAATTTACACAAAATACTTAAAGAAGAAAGAGACCCAGGATTAGACGGAAGGACTATTTTGAAAGAATGTCTTGATATAATCCAAAACCCGTACGTTATTACGCAAACTTGCGAAGATATCCCGAAAGAATACAAAGTACCCGTTATCGGTCTTATAACAAATCTTTCTGAAAATGAAAAAGAAATCAACGAAGCAAACTTTAACCTAGACAATATGCACACAGGGACATGTCCTACAGCCAGTGTTGAATTCGACTTGGCAACGAAGAATCCTGCTGAGTTCTTTAGAATCGTAGAAGGTCTTACTTCTCCAAAGAACGAAGCTTACAAAATAATTGATATGGATGCGCTGTCAGACAAAACTCTTGATGCGGTTTGGTTGTTGAATAAGTTTAAAACCCCGCATAAAATTCTTGATTTCAATAAAGCAGCAGTTGTCTTAAAACCGGATAAGAATGCGATTATTCGTGCAAGGATTCAAAATAATCACCGAGACAAAGGAGAACGCTCTATTATTGACGTTCTTATGCAATCTACGATGATGCAGCTTGGTTCTCAACAAACATATGATTCACTGACCGACAAACGTTCACCAAATGCTTGGACAGAAGAAGACGGTGGTTTGATTGATTTTGAAAAGACTTATGTTGAATCCATCATGGAGAACAAAAATACCATTTCTGTCATATACCAAAAAGTTGACCAGAATGGAAAACTTGAGGGTTACGAAAAAGACTTTGCAACAATAAAAAAAGAACTTCTTGATACATTAAAACTCGGTCATAATATTATTATCGGCTATACTTGGCCGGATCCGGAAAACGGTGATAAACTCGCCGGACACGAAATCACCATTGTCGGTGCTAAAACCGGCAAGAATGGTGAAACAATTTTCATCTGCCAAGACTCAGATGACAACTTAGACAAGCCGATAGAAATGTCAGAGTCTTTCTTAATTCCAAAAATTCACCATGCCGGACTTCCGGAGGAAATCGCAAGCCGAGATTTTGAATACGAAGAAAGCTGGAAATACGGTGTAGACGAGTTTGAAAAAATGCAAAAATCTACTCAGACTGAATACCATAAAGCTTCATAGCGTTTCCCGCTAAAAGATTATTCAGTAATTCTTCATCCTCAAACCGTTCTAAAACCCGTCTTTTAAAAACTTCCAGATTTTTAGAATACAGGTCTTTGAATTGATTAAATTCACCCACCGGCGCATCTGATGCCCACATAATTCTGTGTGTAAAATCGCCTTGCGGAGTATTTTTCAAAGCTTCAATCAACATCAAAGTGTCTTCCATTGTTTCGTTTAATCTTTCATACGCAAAATCAATCCAAGAAACATCGACATAAAGAGTTGCAGCCTTTGTCGCAATTGAATCCAGAAGAATCTCTATTGCTTGAACATGCGATTGTTTTGGACCAGTAGATAAGTGCCCTAATATAATCGGAACATTCGGATATTGCTTAGCTTTTTCATAAATCAACTTTGGAGAAGAAAACCTTGATTTAATGTGTCCGGAATGATACAGACATGGTTTTCCGAACTCTTGTGCCAATTTTAA
>CAKVMU010000157.1 GCA_934773085.1 uncultured Candidatus Melainabacteria bacterium | reverse complement strand
CTTTTAGCTGCTCAGCTGAAAGAATTACAAGATTTAATTTCGATTGATGTGAAATCTGCAATTTTAGCCTTAGATGAATTGACCGGAGAATTGATTACTGACGACGTTTTGGACAATATTTTTGACCATTTCTGTATAGGTAAATAGTACTACAGGCATGGAGAGGGGTTGGAATGGATAAAGAGAGCAAAAAAGTTATAGCACTGATGTCCGGAACATCTTGTGATTCCATTGATGCAGGGTTGTGTGAGGTTCATCCGGATATGTCCGTAAGTTTGATTCAAGGGATTAATCACCCTTATCCGGAACATATCAGAGCCAAGCTGTTTTCTGCGTTCAGAGGTGAAATTAATATAAAAGAGCTTTGTCAACTCAATTTTGCTGTAGGTAAATGTTTTGCTGATGCTGCAAATATTTTGATAGGTGAGTTCGGAAAACCGGATTTTATTTCATCTCACGGACAAACAGTTTATCATTATCCATATGATGAAAAACTTGATAATATTTCTTTAAAAAGTACGCTTCAAATTGGTGAAAGCGCCATAATTGCACGTCAAACCGGTTGTATGGTTATATCAAATTTCCGTGAAAGCGATATTGCAGCCGGGGGGCAAGGTGCACCTTTGGTTTGTTTTGCGGATGCAAAATGGTTTAAAAACTCACTTGTACAAAACATTGGCGGAATTTCAAACGTAACAGTCGTTTCTGACGATTGCGAAGCTTTCGGGTTTGATACCGGTTGTGGGAATATTCTAATCGATTATTGCGTGCAAAAATACTTTGGACAAAAATACGATAAAGACGGTGAAATTGCTTCTCAGGGAAATATTTGTGAAAGTTGGTTGGATTGTCTTTTGCAGGATGAATATTACTTTATAGATCCTCCAAAAACTACCGGAAGAGAGTATTTTTCGACGAAATATGCGGAAAATATACTCAAAACTGCTCCGGAAGACAAAAAAGACGTTATTGCAACACTTACGGCACTAACCGCAAAAACAATTGCGCAAGCATATGAAAGGTTTGTCTATCCGGTTTGTAGTGTCGATACTGTTGTTATAGGCGGAGGCGGTGCTTACAATAAAACTATGATGAAGTTTTTGAGAAGTTATCTTCCGAAACGTATTGAATTAAAAACTCACGAAGATTACGGAATTTCCAATAATTTTAAAGAAGTTATGGCGTTTGCTCTTCTGGGCTATTGCAATTACTACGGTATTCCAAATAATCTCCCTTGCTGTACTGGGGCGGACAAAAGAGTTGTTATGGGAAAAGTTACTTATCCGTAGACTACTTCTTTCGGATTTTTCTGCATCCTTTATGGAACGGTTTCAGGAACTACCGTATGCTATCCCGCATACGCCAGTCCCTTCACACACCTTAGGCTCGGATTTGAAAAATCTCAAAAAATTGTCTTTTTTGGATTTTTCTGCATCCTCGGGGCAAATATTAATTTTTTGTTTATTTTTTAATGATTTCCTAAAAATAGTGATTTAATGATAATGTGGTTTGGGGTTGAAAAACCGCATGACACATGAAATTGAAAAGCTAAAATAAGGAGAATATAATTATGGCAAAAACAATTGGTATTGACTTAGGTACAACAAACTCAGTTGTAGCAGTTATGGAAGGTGGTAAACCAACCGTTATTGCTAACGCTGAAGGTATGAGAACAACCCCTTCTATCGTTGGTTTTTCGAAAACAGGTGAAAAATTAGTTGGACAATTAGCTAAACGTCAAGCTATTCTTAATCCGGATAAAACAATCGCTTCTATTAAAAGACACATGGGCGAAGATTATAAAAAGAATATTGATGGCAAAGATTATACGCCACAAGAAATTTCTGCAATGATTTTGAGAAAATTGGCAGATGATGCAAGCGCTTACTTGGGCGAAAAGGTTACTTCTGCAGTTATCACAGTTCCTGCATATTTTAACGATGCTCAAAGACAAGCAACAAAAGATGCAGGTAAAATCGCAGGTTTGGACGTTCTTCGTATCGTAAACGAACCGACTGCAGCTGCTCTTGCTTATGGTTTGGAAAAAGATAAACCTGAAAAAGTTCTTGTATTCGACTTAGGTGGTGGTACATTCGATGTATCTATCCTTGAAATCGGTGATGGTGTTCACGAAGTTCTTTCAACATCCGGTGATACTCACTTAGGTGGTGATGACTTCGATAAAAAGATTATTGATTGGATTTGTGCTGAGTTCAAAAAACAAGAAGGCATGGATTTGACAGGTGATAAACAGGCTATGCAACGTATTAAGGAAGCTGCAGAAAAGGCAAAATGCGAACTTTCTTCAGTTGTTGAAACAACTATCAATCTTCCTTACATCACGGCTGATGCTAATGGTCCTAAACACTTGGAATTGTCTTTGACAAGAGCAAAATTTGAAGAACTTTCTCACGATTTGCTCGAAAGATGTAAAAAACCGGTTGAACAAGCTTTGAAAGATGCTGGTTTGAGCAAGAACGAAATCAATGAAGTTGTATTGGTTGGTGGTTCAACTCGTATCCCTGCTGTTCAACAACTTGTTAAAGAATACACAGGTAAAGAACCTAACCAATCTGTAAACCCTGATGAAGTCGTTGCGGTTGGTGCTGCTGTTCAAGCAGGTGTTTTGGCTGGTGAAGTTAAAGATATCGTCCTTCTTGATGTTACTCCGTTGACATTGGGTATTGAAACAATGGGTGGTGTTATGACTCCGCTTGTTCCTCGTAACACAACAATTCCGGTTTCTAAATCTCAAATCTTCTCAACTGCTGAAAATAACCAAACAGCTGTTGATATCAACATCTTGCAAGGTGAAAGACCTATGGCCGGTGATAACAAGTCATTAGGTATGTTCAGACTTGAAGGTATCGCCCCTGCTATGAGAGGCATTCCGCAAATCGAAGTTACATTCGATATCGATGCTAACGGTATCGTAAACGTTTCTGCTAAAGATAAAGCTACTAACAAAGAACAGAAGATTACAATCACTAATTCTTCTAACTTGTCTGAACAAGATATCGATAAGATGGTTAAAGAAGCTGAAGCTAATGCTGCAGAAGATAAAAAGAAAAAAGAAGATGCAGAAGTTAAAAACAATGCAAACTCTTTGGTAGCTTCTTCTGAAAGAATCGTTAAAGACTTTGAAGGTAAAATCTCTGAAGATGATGTTAAGAAATTAACTGAACAAAGAGAAGCTCTTTCAAAAGCTTTGGAAGAAAACAAACCTGCTGACGAATTGAAGAAATTGTCTGACGAACTTCAACAAACAATGTTCGCAATTTCTCAAAAAGCTTATGAAGCAGTTCAAAAAGACGGCGCTGCTTCAGAAGCTAATTCCGAAGGTAGCACTGCATCAAACGATAAAAAAGACGATGATGTTATCGATGCAGAATACACCAAAGAATAATGCTACGCACGTAGATATCTTGTCGGGTGACATCGGCTAATTTACTTAAGCTTATATTAACTACAAGTCACCCTCAAAGGTAAAGCTACATGTGTTACGCACGTAGACCGTGGGACGGCTGATAGGTAATAACTACAAAATCGTATAAAACCTACCAATCCCGCCTCAATGGTGTAACTACAAGTTGGATGACTTTCAAGTGTTACGCACGTAGACCGACAGCCCGCTACGAGAAGGGCTACAAGGTAAAATATAACTTTCAAGACCGCTAGTAGGTAAAACTACTGGCGGTTTTGTTCTGTGGATTTAAGTTAAGCCGAACCACATCTGGTGCGCAAGTGTGCGCACCCTACTTGCTACATGTGAGCGTGTGCAAAGCACAATAGCGAGCATAAGAGATTGTGCATAGCACAACCCTATTTTTCGGCTGAACGAAGTGAAGACGTTGTGAACGATTGCGTGTTTCTTCTTTCTTTTCGTTATTTTCTTTCTTCTTGCCTCGCAAATAAGAAGAAAGAAAATGACAAACAAAGTAATGCCAACCTACATTTCCGCAAAAAGAAAAAAGAAAAGTACAAACAATTACATAACAATAAGATTGCGGTCAAAGAAATGTGGCAATATAGTTTTTGTTTCTTTATTTGCAAATAAAAAACAAAAACCAAGAACCCTACATTTATACCATTACAAACGAAAAATATTTAGTATAATCAGTATAGGAGGGCTTTTTATGCCGGCGATTGAAGAACTTGTAAATATTGGATTTTCGTTTCATCAAGGCGGGAAACTTGATGAGGCGGAAAAAGTATATAACGAAGCTTTAAAAATGAATTCACAAAATTCAGAAGTTTGTAACCTTATGGGGGTTTTGAAACTTCAAAAAAGTGAGATTCCTACTGCGACAGAATGGATTGAAAAAGCGGTAGCAATCAAGCCGTGTGA
>CAKVMU010000156.1 GCA_934773085.1 uncultured Candidatus Melainabacteria bacterium | reverse complement strand
CCACCGCCCTCTCTTTTTATAACCTTAATCTTCTTGAAAGAATTTGTTTTTATTAATTTTTGTAACAATAAAATTCTGTGCAATGCAAAATTTTTTATTTACGGTTTTTGTATCGAGTATCGACTGACTTTATCAAAGGATTTTTGTAATGATTCAAAATTTGAATGGTTTTGGATATTTATCAAATAATGTATATAATATAACTCCAAGAAAATTGGTTTCAAAAAACGTTGGGGAATTGAATCGTGGAGCTGACTTGAGGACAAATTTCGACATAAATTTTAAAGGAATGTCTGAGGGGTCGCAATACAAGACAGTTTTTGATTATATGTCAGCAAAGATTATTGATAAAGGTGAAAAGAAGTTTCCTATCGATAACAGCGCAATTTCTGCAACCAAGATTAAAGATGCGATAGCCGGTTTGTTTAAGATGAATCGTGTTTTTGGCCCATATAAGGAGTCAAATCCATCTAAAATCGGGTGGAAAGCATATATTCCGCAGGATGTAAGAGTTTATTGTACGGATAAGGTTAATGAAGCAAGAGCTGCAAGGTTGAAACAGTGGCAAAGCTTTTTGGAATATCCGGAACTTAATAAAGATATTTCAGATTACAGGTCTTTGCAAAAAGATATAAAAGATGATTCTTTGCGATTTGTAATTTGGGATGCGGTTAACAGTGATTTGCAACAAAATAATCGACATATTCCTGTGCCTTTCGACATAAAAGCTTTGGATGAAACTGTAAGGTATTTTAAGAATATTGAACCGATTTTCAGACGATTATCCTGTAATAAAAAAGATGTATTTTTACGAACTTATACGCACAGATTGCGAGACAATCTTTTGATGGAAAAGGGGTTATCAAATAATGAGTCTGTCTGGGTCAGAATTCCTTCCGTAAAAAGGGATTCCGTTCATAAAGAACAGAATATTGCTGAGTTGGAAATTTTGAGTAATGAAAACTGGTGTACACGTTCAAGTGTGGACAAAGCGGAAGCAGCACTGCAGGACGGCGATTTTTATGTGTATCTGGAACGTGACAAGGATGAATTATGGCAACCTACAATCGGAATGGCTTCGTCAAGGGGTAAAATCGACCAGATTCAGGGGGCGGTTAATAATAATTTGATTCCTACAGGTCAGTTGGAAAATATCAAAGAGTTTATCAAAGAGAACGGATTATCTTGTAATTCCGGAGTTAAAGACGAAGGTCCTAAAGCTTTGCAACAAATTCTGATTGGAGAAAAACTTGCGGCATATGACGAGAGCACTGGAAAAACTCTGGAAAAAGCAATCAAAGACAAAGACGGTGTTTCAGTTTTGAAAATGCTGGGAAATAAAGTTGAAATAAATCCGGATGGCACGTATAAAATCGGAACATATAAGCCTCAATTGCTTTTAAAACCGCAGTCCGGTATCGTTGTTCCGTATTCCTTTATGGGAATTGATGAAGATAAATTATTGAGTAATGTTGAAGTAATAAATGGAGATTTGATTCTGTATAACAAAAATCCGTTGTTCAGTTCTTACATTACAAAATTTCCGGAAAAATTAAAATTTGTGAGTGGAAAAATTTTGTGCAGCAAAGAACAGTATTCAATGTTTGGGGATGATATGCTACGTGTTGTTTCGAACAAATCTCAAATAATTGTGTATTAGCGGATTGCTCTCTTTCGGGAATGTGTTATCATGTAAGTATAGATTATAAAAGAGGGCTGAGTATGTTTTTTAAAAAACATAAGACTAATATGGAAATGGAAATTTCTGAGCAAACAACCATTGTTCCGTATATTTTGATGAAGTATATTGATGCTAAAAGTGGTGAGATTAAACTGGATTTACCTCAAAATATAAGAAAAATTGTTCTTGTGGCAAGTGGTTCTTCTTATCATTGCGCAAGATTTGCGGTCGATTTGGTTGAAAAAATTTCAAAAATAGAAACTCGTGCGATATATTCCAGTGAATTTTTATTAAAAAATTTGATTCCGCACGATGAGAACACTCTTTATATATTTATTACTCAGTCCGGCGAGACAAGTGATACGTTAAAATCCGTTGAAAGGGTAAAGAAGGAAACAAATCTTCCAACATTATGTATAACGAACAATGAGGATTCCTCAATCTGGAAAACTTGTGACTATAAAGTTGCCTGTTTTGCAGGTGTTGAGGCAGGAATTGCAGCCACAAAGTCATTTACGGCGCAAATGTTATGTTTGATTTTGATATCTTTAAAATTGATAGAAAATGTAGAGGAAGAAAGTGTTACAAAATCTTATAAAAATTCGCTGAGACACATCCCTGACATTATGAAAAAAGCTCTTGAAAAACGAGATGAGATTCATAAGTTTGCGGTTAAATTGGCAAAAAGAGAGCCTGTTATTATTACAGCGGACGGAATTTCGTATTCTCTTGCCAAAGAGGCTGCTTTGAAAATTAAAGAAACATCTTATAAAAACATAAGTGCAGCTATTCTGGGTGAATTTATGCACGGGCATGTTGCGGTTTTAAACAGCAAAAAATCTTTACTAATCTATATGACGTTAGATAAAATAATGGAACGTTCTGTTAATAATTTGAATAAAATTATTGACGATTATCATCCGTATCTCGTCATAATCGGTAAGCCTGATGAGAGAGTAAAAGCAGACTTGAATATTTATGTTGAATGCCAGAACGAAATTCAACAATTGTTTGCCAATGTTGTTATTTCACAACTTATCGCTCTTGAAACAGCCTTAAGCTTGGGCAGAAACGTAGACCACCCGAAAGGGCTTCATAAAGTTGTTGTTGACAAAGCAATCTAAACTATTCGTTTACGCTTCTTTTGTATCTTGCTGAACGAGCATTTATCGCATAACAGGTGCTGCATAATTTTTGAGAAAGTGCGAACATATTTCTCTGAATCATTGCAACATCGTTCATTGCTTCAAGCATTTTATTTGGGTCAATCATTGATTCCATTGCTTCGTGGTTATCAACTTTTTCGTCTGCATACTTTTTAACTAAAAGTTTATCAATGTAATCTCTTGCTCCAACTGCCATAATTAATCTCCTAATCCTAAAATTTCCCTATATATTATTAAAGAAAATTTGGATTAGAAAATTGCTTAAAATGTTTATGGAGTGTTACATTTCTTAAAGTTCTTTTTCAACGATATATCGAGGTCTGTTTTTAACTTCGTTAAACACTTGTCCCAAATATTCGCCGATAATCCCTAGACAAAAGATTTGGAATCCGCCCATAAATACCAATAGAATAACGATTGTAGCCCAACCGCTTGGAGCATCGTGTCGGATAAATTTGTCGCAAATTGCATCAATTCCAACGATTGAGCTTGCGAAAATTGCAAGCAATCCAATGGCTGAAATCAGTCTCAAAGGGACGATGCTGTAGGACGTAATTCCGTTTAGTGCAAGGGTTGTTAGCGAAACGAAGTTGAACTTTGAACATCCCAAAGCTCTCGGTTTAACGTCAAAATGTACGTAAGCTGTTTTTAAACCGGTTTCGTGGAAAAAACCTCTTAAGAAAAGTTCTCTTTCTGAATATTTTTCAAGGATTTCCAACGCATTTCGGCTTACTAATCTGAAATCGGAATGGTTTGGCGGAATCTTAACTCCCAACAGGTTCATTAGTTTGTAGAAGCACAATGCCGTAAACTTTTTGAAAAACGAATCTGTTTTTCTGTCATTTCTGATGCCGGATACAATTTCTGCACCATCATGAAATTCGTCAATAAATTTTTCGATTGCGTTTTCGTCCTGCTGAAGGTCGGCATCAATTGAAATAGCGCAATCACATCCAACATTCCGAACGCCGATTAAACCGGCAATTAGGGCCCTTTGGTTACCGTAATTTCTCACAAATTTAACACCTTTTACACGCAGTGGGTGTGTCTGATTAAGATGCTCAATTATTTCCCAAGTTTTATCTTTTGAACCGTCGTCTACAAGATAGATGTATGAATCTTCCCGAATTTTTTCTTTTTTTATAAGGTCATCCAAAACTTTTAAAAGTGTTTTAACTGTTGATTCAAGAACCAACTCTTCGTTATAACACGGGATGATAAGTGCTAATTTTGTGTCTTTGCTCATTGTAATCCTCTCTAACATATAATATAATATGGGGGATATAATTACAAGCAGGAGTTTAAGTTGTCAAACAAGAAATTTATATTGAATGCCGACGATTTCGGTATGTCTGAAGCGTATAACAGAGCGGTACTGGAAGGCTATGCGGAAGGAATTCTAAAAAGTGCCAGTCTTGCTGCAAACGGTGAATCTTTTGACGAGGCTGTGAATGTGGTTATTCCTAAATGTCCGGATTTGGGCATTGGGGTGCACCTCAATATTATTGAGGG
>CAKVMU010000155.1 GCA_934773085.1 uncultured Candidatus Melainabacteria bacterium | reverse complement strand
AATCAGGTGTTCACCGTGTACAAAGAGTTCCGGCGACGGAATCTCAAGGTAGGGTTCACACCTCAACTGCGACGGTTGCAGTAATGCCGGAAGTTGATGATGTAGAAGTCGAACTTAATATGAATGATGTTGAAATTACAACAGCACGTTCTGGTGGTGCTGGCGGTCAAAACGTAAACAAGGTTGAAACTGCTGCCAGAGTGTTCCACAAACCTACAGGAATTATGATTTTCTGTACGGAAGAACGTTCGCAGTTGCAAAACAAAGAACGAGCTTTGCAAATTTTGAAAGCAAAACTTTATGATATGGAAGTCCAAAAACAAATGCAGGAAATAACAGACTTAAGACGTTCACAAGTCGGAACCGGTGACAGAAGTGAGCGTATCAGAACTTATAACTTCCCGCAAGGCAGACTTACAGACCACAGAATTGGTCAAAACCTTAATGTTTGGACGGTTATTGACGGTGACTTAGATGAACTTATTAATCTGTTGACCGAATATGACCAAAAACTTAAGTTAGAAAAACTCGCTGAGGTTAACGGTTAGATGAGCATTCTGAGGAAATGTGCAGGATGCGGCGAATTGAAGCCTCGTGAAAATATGATTAAAATAACAAAAGATTACAAGACCGAAAAAGCGGTTATAAACCCAAATTCGTTAACATTTGGCAGATCTGTATATCTTTGTTATAATCAAAGTTGTATTGAAACAGCATTAAAAAAAAATAGACTCAACAAGGTGTTAAAAACTTGCGAGGACCTGAAAGGATTAATAAATGAACAGTTTAAGAGTTAGTGAATTAGCAAAGGAACTCAATTTAACGAGTAAACAAGTTATTGAGAAATTCGCTGAGATTGATATTATGGTGAAATCTCATTCGAATACGGTTACACCTGAGCAAATTCGTAAACTCAAGGAATATTTAGGAGTCGCACCTAAAAAGACATCTGTCAAAAAAGCATTTATTGTAAAGAAGTCAAAAACAGCAACTGAAGAACCGGAAGTCGTTAAATCAGAACCGGCGAAGGTTGAAAAGGTAGAAAGAATCGAAAGAGTTCATAGAGTAGAAAAAGCACCGAAGGTAGAAGTTGTAGCAAAAGCTCCTGAGGCAGAAGCTCCAAAACCTGTAAAAGAGGAAAAGCCGGTAGTAAGGGTTGAAAGAACGAAAATTGAGTATCCGAAAAATCCTTCAAGAATTGAAATTGTAAGAAAAGCTCCTCCAAAACCATTGAATGATGCAAATAAGGAGCGTAATAGAGATTCAAAACCGGGGGACAGAAAACCGTTTAATAAGCAACAAAACGGTGAGAAAAAACTCGTTGAGAGAAGAATTATTCCTCAAGAAATTTATGAAGGAAAAGGTCCTTCCAAGAAAAAAGCGGATAACCGTAAAAAGGAAAAAGACTTTAACTCTAAAAAAGAAGATCAAGAGATGATTTCTCTTGAAAAGGCAGCTGCTCAAAAACATAAAAAGAGAGCTCATAAGGAAGAAGAAAAAGAAGCTGTAACACAAATTGTTGTAAACCAAGCTATGACAATCAGTGAACTTGCTGATAAGATTCAAAAAACACCTGCGGAAATCGTCAGATTCTTGATGTTCCAAGGGGTTATGGCTACTGTTAACCAACTTATTGACGTAGATGTTATCAAAAAAGTTTGTGAAGAATATGGTTTGGAAGTTCTTGAAGAAGATATAGACGCCTTCATGGAAGAAGAACTTGAAAAAGAACAGAAACAAAAGGCTTTGAGTGAAGTTGATAAGAAACTTCTCAAACGCAGAGCTCCTGTCGTTTCAATTATGGGGCACGTTGACCACGGTAAAACTACTTTGTTGGATAGCATCAGAGCTTCGAAACACAAGATTGTAGCAACTGAGGTCGGTGGTATTACTCAGTCAATCGGTGCTTATACGGTATATTTGGATAACAACAAGGAAAAGAAAATTGTGTTTGTTGATACCCCAGGTCACGAAGCATTTACAGAAATGCGTGCAAGAGGTGCGAAAGCTACTGATATTGCGATTCTGGTTGTTGCAGCCGATGACGGTATAATGCCTCAAACAATTGAAGCAATTAACCACGCAAAAGCAGCCGAGGTTCCAATTATCGTTGCTGTGAACAAAATTGATAAACCGGGTGCTGATCCTGACAGAATTTTGCAACAGTTGACAGAACACGGACTTGTTCCGGAAGAATGGGGCGGTGACACAATTACTGTCAAGGTTTCTGCGTTGCAGGGTCAAGGTATTGATGAACTTTTGGAATACATTCTTTTGGTAGCGGATTTACAAGACCTTAAAGCTAACCCTAAAGCGGAAGCTTCCGGTGTTGTAATCGAAGCAAACCTTGATAAAGGAAAAGGTCCTGTTGCAACACTCCTTGTTCAAAATGGTACTTTAAGAGCGGGTAACTGTATTGTAGTTGGTACTGCTTGTGGTCGTGTAAGAGCTCTACTTTCAGACTCAGGTGAAAGAATTCAAAAAGCTGAACCGTCAACTCCGGTTGAGATTCTCGGTTTAACAGAAGTTCCGAATGCAGGTGACTATTTTGAAGTTGTTAAGAACGAAAAAGAAATGAAATCAATCGTTGATAAACGTAAAGAAAAAGAACGTAACAAACGACTTGATGCAATGCTTCCTGCTCATATGAGAAGAGAAGCTGGTGATGCAGAGGGTGATATTCCTCAATTGAACTTGATTATTAAGGCTAATACTCACGGTGCAGCTGAGGCTGTATCTCAGGCGATTGCTCAACTTGAGTCAAAGGAAATTGTTACGAAGATTATCCACGTTGGTGTTGGTGATATTTCAGAAGCCGATGTAATGCTTGCATCTGCATCAAATGCTTTGATTCTTGGTTTCACGGTAAAAGAAGATTCAAATGCATTGGCTGCAGCTGAAAGAGAAGGTGTAACAATTAAGAAATATGATATTATTTATCAAATTCTTGAGGATATTGAAAAGACAATGATATCACTTCTTTCTCCGGATATTAAGGAAATCGTAACAGGTCAAGTTGAAATCAGACAAATCTTCACTATTGGTAAAACCACTAAGATTGCGGGTTGTTACGTTACAGAAGGTAAGATTAACAGAAACGATACAGCAGAAATCTTCAGAAACGGTTCTTCAATATTCAAGGGTGCAGTTGACCAGTTGAAACGTTTCAAAGATGACGTTAAAGAAGTTGCTCAAGGTTTTGAATGCGGTATTTCATTTGTTAAATTTAATGATATTCAGGAAGGTGATGTTGTTAAATTTACAACAACCAAAGAAGTTGACAGAACTGAATTGGAATAATAATTCATAAAAAAAAGAGGCGCTCACGAGAATCGTGAGCGCCTCTTTTTTTTTATAATGATTAGAATTTTTTCAGATGAGCATACGCTGCATCCATAGCTTTTTTCCCTAATTTTCCAAAATCTATGGTATACATAGTACTTTCACCGATTTGGATTACATCTGTAATATGTCCGATTCCAAGTTTTTCATGGAAAACTCTTTCTCCCACATTAAAGAAATATTGAGTTGCAGTATTTTTCAATTCAGCTTCTTTGAGTCTTTCTTCAGACATCCTTTCTTCTTCTTTTTTTCGCTCCTCAAGACGACGTTTCATAACATTGTTTTCGAAAAATGCTTTTATTTTTTCATCCTCTTTTTGTTTGTTTATAGGATTTTTTGAAACAAATGCACGTTTTGGAGTGCGAGTCGGCTGTGCAGAATAGCTTGGTTTAGAGCTAATAGTTTTGCTTACGACATTATTATTTTTACTGTTCGGAGCGACAAAGTTTGCTCCAAAGCCGGTTGTAGGTTTTACATATCCGTCGCTGTCAGATGAAGCGTAACTCTTTTTGACAGTGTTAACAGCACTTGTGAATGTACTTCTTGAAGAGGTTTCAATAGACTCTTCTCTGTCAAGCAAATTAGAAGGAATTTCTTCAATAAATCTGCTTGGTGTGTAATACTTGTATTCACCCCACATCTGTCGGCGTTTAGCGGTTGTTAGGTATAATTTTGTTTCAGCACGTGTGATTCCGACATACATAAGTCTGCGTTCTTCTTCCAACTCTGAGTTAATGTTCAGTGTTCTTGCGGAAGGGAAGATTCCTTCGTCGCATCCTGCAATGTAGACGATTGGAAATTCTAGACCTTTTGATGCGTGCAGGGTCATTAATGTAACGTTGTTTGCAATTTCATCCATACCGTCAATATCAGAAACCAAAGAAACTTGAACAAGGAATTCTCCGAGCACATTATCAAGCTCTTCCGGCTCAAATTCGTTTGCTACGTTGACTAACTCTTGCAAGTTTTCTATTCTTGTTTCGTCTTCTTCTGTTCCGGATGCTTGAAGTTCTCTCAAGTATCCGGAACAGAAGAAGACGAAACAAGAATAGAAAAC
>CAKVMU010000154.1 GCA_934773085.1 uncultured Candidatus Melainabacteria bacterium | reverse complement strand
GGAGGCTAACGGGCTCGAACCGCTGACCCTCTGCTTGTAAGGCAGATGCTCTCCCAACTGAGCTAAGCCTCCTCGACTAGTGCTCATTTATAATAGCATCTATTTTTTCTATCGTCAACATGTTTTTAGTTTTTTTTATATTTTTCTAAAGTGAAAAGTTAAATTCCACTTTAGATATATCAAAGTTGATTTTAGTCTTTCACATACTACCAATGGATTTTACTCTTACAGTTGAACTTACTTTTACACTTCCTTTGTGGAATTTACTCTTTCTCTTGTATAATTATTATGATATTTGTTTCCTTCTTTCATGAAAAGTCGATCACTATGTCTATCAACAATAAAAATCTACATCTTACTAATCAAGACAGAACCATCATTGAAAAAGGTATCGAAAACGGTTCTACTAAAGCTGCTATCGCTCTTACCATCGGCAAGGACAAGTCTACTGTTGGTAAAGAAATCAAAAAACATAGAGAACTTGTTCACAAATCTTCTTATAAAATTAATTGTGCTAATATGAAAAACTGTTCTCACAATCATGTCTGTGACAATTGTGCTGATTTTAAACCTTTCACCTGCAATCGTCGTGATCGTTCTCCTGGTGCATGTAACGGCTGTTCTAAATATACGCATTGTCGCTATGATAAGTATAGATACAAGGCTGATTTTTCTCATAAAAAATATAGAGAAGACCTTGTTGATTCTAGAACTGGTATCAATATGACATATAAAGAATGCAAAGCTATGGCTGATATTATCGTTCCACTTATTAAAGCCGGGCATTCTCCCTATCATATCGTTACCAATCATCCTGAATTGAACATTTCTGAAAAAACGCTCTACAACTATATTGAAAATGGTATCTTTAGAGAATTTGGACTTCTCGATATCGATCTTAGAATCAAAACAAAAAGAAAAATAACGAAAAAGACTTCTAATAAATATAAAAAAAGAGAAGATAAAAAGTATTTGAATGGTCGTACATACGATGACTTTATTAATTATACAGCAGAAAATAAAAATCTAAGCGTTGTTGAAATGGATACGGTCTACAATAATGGTTCTACAGGTCCTTTCATGCAAACATTTAAATTTTTAGACTATTCCTTCATGTTTATCGTCTATCAAGAAGAAAAAACGGCGAAATCAATGGTCGAAGGAGTCGACCTTTTAGAAAAGATTTTAGGGAAAGACCTTTTCAGTGAAGAAGTTGCCATTATAAAGACTGATAGAGGAAGTGAATTTTGTGATGCTGAAGGGTTTGAAAAAGAAGAAAATGAATCAAGACGTACACGAATATTCTATTGTGATCCAATGGCTTCTGGTCAAAAAGGAAGTTTAGAAAACAATCATAAAGAAATCCGCTATATTTGTCCAAAAGAAAATGATTTAAAAGATTTAGGACTTAACAGTCAGGAAAAAGCAAATCTAATAGTCTCACATATCAATTCTCAATCAAAAGAACATTTAAAAGGTAAATCACCATTAGAAGTAATGGAATTTATGAATCCTGCACTTTATCAAAAATTCAAAGATTTTGGAATTGAAAGAATCAATAAAGACAATATTGTTTTAAAACCTTACTTATTAAAAGATTAAAATCATTCAGAGAATGTATGAAAATGGGTATACAGATTGACAGTTCAATACTTTATTCAAGTGGATTTTAGTCTTACACTCAAAAAAAATTGACAAAAATGCACAGCTTTAATGTGCCCAAAAATAGTACTCTTTCATAACAAAATTTGGTTTTCAATCACATGAAAGACTAAATTCAACCATCAAAATAAAAAGAATATTAGGCAAATCACCTAATATTCTTATAAAATCCGCTTTCTGAAAGAGTAAATTCTACTTTTATTTTTCATTTTTTTAAAGTGGAATTTAACTTTTCACTTTAGCATATTGAAATATTATCTTTTTCAACATATTAAGCACATATTTCACATTTTTATAAGATTTTTTTATGTCGGAAATTGCAAGATAAATTTAAGGTAAAATTGTACTCTAAAAATACAATCCTATTATACATGAATCAGGCAGAGATTCCCAACTTTTTCAGTTCTTGTTCATAAAATTCATTTGCAGTCCGATATCCAAGTATCTTTCTTGGCATATCATTAACCCATTGCTCCACCTTCCGGATATCCTCATCCGAATATTTCTTTATATAGGTACTCTTAGGGATCTTGCGCCAGACAATTCCATTACAGTTCTCATTCGTTCCGCGCTCAAAAGAACTGTATGGATGCGCATAAAAGACTTCCATACCTTCCTCTTCTTCTAATTCATACAGTCTGGAAAACTCCACTCCATTATCCGATGTAATGCTCTTCACTATCTTCTTGTAATCTCCCATCACTGAAAAGATGCGTCTTAATCCTTCTTTCACTGCTTCCACTGTCTTAGATTCTATTTTCACGATATAATTCTTTCCGGTCACACGTTCCGTTAACGTCAACAGAACCTGATCGTTACTCTTCATTCCCCTAATTCCTACCGCACTATCGTTTGGTACTATCACCCTGTCCCTCACAGCCCTGCCTGTTTTAAGGGCATAAAAGCGTTACAGAGAAGCTATGAACATAGAAACAGCGGGACAGTCAAGCTGCCCCGCTGAATAAGGTTATCTCATAGATTTTTTCTTTTTACCGTAAAGGGTAGTTCCGAATACGCCTATGCCTGATACAAACAGCAATGCAATCCAAAGTGCCATATTGCTGTTGTCGCTTGTTTTTGGACTTTCCTTGTTTGTACCAGAATTAGCATTATCTTTATCTGAGTTGTTGTCATTTGGCTGAGCCGGTTTGGAAATCACAGGAATAGTTCCGCTGCCTGTAACAGTCTTCGTTGCCGCAGGAAGTGTAACAGTCACATCACTTGTCGGTGTACCGGAAATCTTAAACCCGTTATCCGTTTTGGTTGCTGTTAATCCGTTATTCAACTGTCCTTGAAGATTGCTGATATAATCCTCCGGAAGGTAATATCCGCCAGTCACTTCTACTGTAATATCTGTGATTGCAGTATTTGGAGCAACTTCCTGCACGCCATTATTTGATGAGATATTCAGTCCCTCACTTGCAACAACATTTACATCATAGCCTTGTTTTTCAGTTGCCAATGTCGCATAGGTCATTCTATTAGCTGTCTCCGTTGTTTCCAGCCATACTTTACAATTCGCAAAACTGTCTACTCCCATAGTGCCTGCAGAAACTTCTTTTTCATTTGTGATTTTCTTTGCCCATGCTCCGCTACTGTTTTGCACAACCAGATATGTATTTTCCGGAACATCTGTTAATGTAACCTTGCTCTTATTATAAGACACTAATGCAGTGCCTAAATTATCTGCTTTATACCGCAATGTAAATGCGTCGTTTTCTGAAAGCTGTCCGTCAGATGATGCTGCTGGCGCAGCAGATGCAAAGATGACAGATGACAGATTCAACTCAAAAGCGGGCACCAGCGCGTAAGGATCGTTCACAATGGGGGCGCTCACCATATGGTAGCCCGTATTGGCGAGGGTGGCAAAGGTCAAGTCCTTCTGGTTATTGGAATCCTCGACGGCATCATGCGGCGAGCGGAGCCAAAAAGCACTGCCGCCCCAGTAGTCTATATCAATGCGAAGACCGTTATTCAAACTGTCAGAAGCGTTTTTTCCAACCGTAACATGCAGATCCCTACCAACACCATAGGCAAGATACAATTTGTTTGTAGTCGAATAGACACTGTTGTTTTTTATATCATTGGTATAAACGGTCGTATTGTTCATCAAGTCTTGCTCTTTACTTGTAAAGTATGAGCTTTCCAAGCCTTTTAATGTAGTTCTTAACGGACTTGCTCCATAATGGTTTGGATAAACGTCTCCCGGATTTTCTCCTATATAAGTACACTCCCAATCTTCACTATATGTTTTACTTTGAATACCGTTTGGTTCAAACAACTGATTTGTTGCAAGCGGGCTTGCTGCGAACAAAGTCAGTTCTTTCTCTCCCTGACTTCCGGCAATCCACCATTTCTGACTGTTATTTCCAAAATAAACCTTTGCCGGATTTGTTGTTCCGTCATTGTTGTTGGTGTTAAACTGTTTCAGTTCTTCTGCAGTCGCAAACTGTTTTTCCGTAGGCAGATTATTTTCTGCTGCGTGAACTTCTGTATGAAATGTTGGAAACATTGTTAATACCATTGCACCGGCAAGCAGAAATGAACCTAGTTTTTTCATGCGTTTTTGTTTCATATCTTCCTCTTTCCTCTCCTAAACGCAAAAAAGCACAGCCATACTTTCGTTACAAAGATAGCTATGCTTTTCTTGGTTTATTGATATTTGATTGCACACCAAAAGGGCAGACTTATTTACTGTCTGTCTGTCTGTCTGTCTGTCTGTCTGTCTGTCTGTCTGTCTGTCTGTCTGTCTGTCTGTCTGTCTGTC
>CAKVMU010000153.1 GCA_934773085.1 uncultured Candidatus Melainabacteria bacterium | reverse complement strand
AAATTAAACATCCTAAAACTATTAAAACTGTTATTAAATACTTATTATATTTTTTCATATCTCACTCTTCTAACCAAGATTCTTGCCTGATTCTTTATCAAAGAAATACATATCATTTACTGAAATTTTCAATTCTATTTCTTCATTACAAATGTAATCCAACGGAATTTTTGCGGAACATTTTGCACCGTTAAGATTGAAGTATACAATTCTTTCTCCACCGGTCATTTCAACGATATCTGTCTTAACTTTAATAACAGATTCGCCTGACACCATTTTTTCAGCTCTTATTCCTATCGTCAAATTATCTGAATTAATATCTGACGGTAATTCAAACTCTGCATTCTCAATTCTGAATTTTCCGATATCCACGTTTACATCAATAAAATTCATTTGACCTATAAAACCACCAACAAACATATTTTTAGGTTTATTATAAATTTCTTCCGGCGGAGCAACCTGCTGAATTTTACCTTTATCCAAAACTACAATTCTATCCCCCATGGTGAGCGCTTCTGTTTGATCATGGGTTACATAAATAAATGTTGTTTGTAAATCCCTATGTAAACGCTTAATTTCTGCTCTCATGTGAACTCTTAGGTTAGCATCCAAATTAGAAAGCGGTTCATCCATCAAAAAAACTTTAGGATTTCTGACAATCGCACGCCCTAAAGCGACTCTTTGACGTTGACCGCCAGAAAGTTGCTTTGGCTTACGTTCCAAAAATTCTTCCAGATTCAGAGCTTTTGCTGCTGCTCGAACTTTCTCATCAATAATTTTTGAATCAACTTTTCTCATTTTAAGTCCGAACGCCATATTATCGTACACACTGAGATGTGGATACAATGCGTAACTTTGGAATACAAATGCACAATCTCTGTCTTTTGGATGCACATTGTTTACAACCTTGTCATCAATCAAAATTTCGCCAGAAGTTATATCCTCCAAACCGGAAATCAATCTAAGTATAGTAGATTTACCGCAACCGGACGAACCAACTAGAACGATAAACTCTTTGTCTTTTATTTCGAGATTAATACCATCAATTATATTTTTCTTCCCGTCATAGCTTTTGACAAGATTCTTTAAAACAACTTTACTCATAGCCCCCTAATTTCGTATTAATATCTGCCTTGCGGAATGATTATATTAAAACTTGTGTTCTTTAGGATTTTTGATTCTATCCATACAGAACCATTAAGCGCTTGAACCAAGTTTTTAACACAACATAAAGTAATTGCTCTGAGCAAATTCTTTCTGTTTGATGTATCAACTATTTTGTATGGATCAAAAATGAACTCTAAATCGTTTTCAGATAATAGCATTGAACTGCTTGACACAGTCAGCATGAAGTATTCACCCTCTGGAATTGATTTTGATGCTAAATAATCCGGAGTAGGAGTTGTTAATTCAATTCCTATTTCCCCCATTTCAACAGACTTCAATACCACTTCAATTATATTTTGAAGTATTGTTTTGATAATTTCTTCATCAGAAACTACAGTATTTTTCATCCCTTCTTCAATTGAAACATTCCAGCGAACTTCTTTATCTTTATAAAGCTGCTCATTAAAACGAACAATAGAATGTACTGAACTTACCAAATCAAAAGTTTTTAGCTCAGGATTAGGTGTTTCTGATTCTGTTTGAGAAAGCTCCAAAAGTTTACCGACGAAGTACATCAGCTCAGAAGAATTCTTTTTGATAATTCTGATATACTTTTCCTGCTGTTCAGACATTTCACCGCCCAAACCGTCTGCCATTGCTTGAGAGAATCCAACAATTGACTGTAACGGGGATTTAAAATCATTCGCTAACTTCAAGAGAAAAACATTCTTGTTTCTGTTAACTTCAGTATCAACTGATGATTCAGTTGTTTTTAGAAAATCGTCTTTAGTAACAGCATCTCTAAAATCCATTACATATCCATCTTCAATTTCTTTTGAAGTCATGTCAAAATATATTTCTCTACCTGTTAACTTTGTTATAACAGGCTTATCTGTAATTATTGAGCTTGATATTAAATTCAGTGCATTTTCTATAAAATCCGCAATATTAGAGGTTAACAAGTGCATCTTTGATGTTTCAAATATTTCTGCAGCCTTGTCATTTACCCAAAGAATTTTCCCCTCTCTGTTACAAAAAACAACAGCATCTGGAAGAGCCTTCTCTACGTCAATAGAACTTGTTCTAAACAGAATCTTTTTTATATCCATATCATTTTTCCTTACTATCTTTCCATTGTATTTTATCACAAATTTGTATAACAAGCCTCATAATTAAAAAAAAGTTAACTTTATTAAGTTTTGTAATTTTTTGTATTAATATTTAACATGTAAGGACTTAATTGGGACGTAAAACTATGAAATATAAAGATTATTATGAAACATTAGGAGTTAAGCGTGAAGCTACAGAAGCAGAAATCAAATCAGCATACAGAAAGCTTGCACGAAAATATCATCCGGATGTAAACAAAACTAAAGAAGCAGAAGAAAAATTTAAAGAAATCAATGAGGCTTATGAAGTTTTAGGCGACAAAGAAAAACGTCAACGTTATGACAGCCTTGGTTCTAATTGGCAGGGTGGTGCTGATTATACTCCACCTCCTGGATTTGAAAACTTTAGCTTCAACTTTAACCAAGGTGGCGGAGCGCAAAGCTTTGATTTCGGCGGTGGTGCTGGCGGTTTTTCAGATTTCTTTGCATCATTGTTTGGTGATATGATGTCCTCTCAAGGCGGAGGAAGATCAACCGGAGGGTTCAACAGCTTTAACGGATTTGATTTCACTAATATGAATCAAGGAGCTTCACAACGAACACGCTCTTCAAGAAGGACCACAGAACCTGCTGAAGACTTAGATATAACCAAGACCTTGAATGTAACCGCACGAGAATTATTTGACAAGAAGCCTATCTCTGTAACATTTACTGAAATGGATAAATGTGGTTACTGCAATGGAGGTGGTTATTGCTCACATTGTGGTGGCACAGGAATTGTCTCCACTCCTAAAACCGTAAAAGTTAACCTTCCAAAAGGTATTACTGAAGGTAAAAAAGTTCGATTAAAAGGCGAAGGTAAAACTGATAGATATGGCAGAAAAGGTGATTTATACTTGATTATACATTTCAAGGATGCCGAATATGAGTTTGATGGAGCCAATCTGACAAAAGAAGTTGAAATTACTCCTCCGGAAGCAGTTTTAGGTTGCAATAAAGAGATTGAAACCCTTCACGGAAAAATTAATATCAAAATACCGGCAGGTGTATCAAGCGGACAGTCATTAAGACTTAAAAAGCTTGGATTGCCATCCGGTAGCGGTTTTGGTGACTTAAACGCTAAAATTAAAATTGTAGTTCCGAAAAATTATTCAAAAGAAATTTTGGATTTATATAAGAAAATTCAACAACTAACTTAAAAAAAAGTTCCTCATAAAGAGGAACTTTTTTTTACAAAACTTGACAGGAAATACATTTATAAGGAAAATTAAAAAGGGGATATAGGGAGGATATATGACAAAACAGACTTTCTTACACGACAAGCATGTCGCACTTGGAGCTAAAATGGTTGATTTTGCTGGCTGGCATATGCCGGTACAATACTCATCCATTATTGAAGAGCATAAAACAGTAAGAGAGTCGGTAGGTATATTTGACGTTTCACATATGGGTGAAGTAATCGTTCAAGGTGAGGACGCACTTCCTTATCTAAATAAAATTGTTCCGCAAGATATTACAAAGCTTGTGGATTCAAAAGCTGTTTATTGCCAATTAACAAACAAAAATGGCGGTATTATAGATGACCTTATAATATATAAATTAGAGGATAACAAATACTTAATCATCGCTAACGCATCAAGAATTGATGAAGACTTAAACTGGATGGTAAGAAACAAACCGGGATTTGACGTACAAATAATAAATGAATCACATAACTATTCACTGTTAGCAGTGCAAGGACCAAAAGCATGTGATTTAATACGCTCGCTTGGAGTCTCTGAACTTCCTAAATTCTTTTCAATTAAGAGAGGCGAATTATTTAATATAAATGTTTGGATTTCAAGAACCGGTTATACAGGTGAAGATGGCGTAGAAATTCTGGTTAGAAACGAATTCTCCGAATATTTATGGGACAAACTTTTAGAAGCCGGTAAAGAATATGGAATCAAGCCTATCGGTTTGGGTGCTCGTGACACATTGCGTTTAGAGGCAGCCTTGCACTTGTATGGAAATGATTTGGATGAAAATACAACACCGGTGGAAGCGGGTTTAAGTTGGTCTATACCAAAAGATAAGAGTGAAGACTACAACGGAAAAGCAAATATACTGAATCAAATTTCTAACGGTGTTGACAAAAAACTCGTTGGTCTAAAAATGCTAGACAAAGGTATTGCACGTCATGGATATGATGTATACTATAATAATGAAAAAATCGGAATTGTTACGAGTGGTGGAATTTCGCCAATCAGAGGTGATAATATTGCATTAGCTT
>CAKVMU010000152.1 GCA_934773085.1 uncultured Candidatus Melainabacteria bacterium | reverse complement strand
AAGACTTTCGACAAGTCTCCCTGAGAGATATGAAATCTCACAAGAAGGTTGCGCTCAAATTAACGGAGTTGAAGTTTTGATTAACGAAACCAGTGCAACTCAAATAAAAAGAATTAATATTTTTACAGATAATGAAAAACAAGAAACGGAGGTCAGCTTTGATTCTGGCGTTTAACAGATTGGAGGTGTGGTATGAAGGGTGATTATCATATCCACACGTATTACTCAGATGGGGTTTTCTCACCTGAAAAAATCGTTGATTTGGCGCTTGATGCAGGTTTGCAAGCGATTTCACTTACAGACCACGACAATGTGCTATCTTATAATGTTGCAAAAGAATATCTTAAAACAAAAGAAGTGGACTTAAAACTTATTCAAGGTATAGAAGTAAATACTTTATATAAGGACTACGAAGTTCATATCTTAGGATATTTTCCTGATGTCACAAAAAGCGACTTTAAAAACTTGTTAAAAGTTCAGCAACAAGCTCGTGTTAAACAGACAAAAGAGATTCTTACACTTTTAGCAAAAAAAGAAGGCATAAAAATAAAATATGAAGATGTCAAAAATATGGTTGCCGAAGGTGGCAGTATCGGACGTCCACACATTGCCAAGGCCATAACTAATGCCGGTGGAACAAGCAATGTTATGGAAGCCTACAGTAAATATATTCACAGAGCATCACCTGTATACGTGGAAAGAAAGACTGTGACGCCTTTTGATGCGGTAGAAGTAATCTATGACGCAGGTGGCATTCCGGTAATTGCTCATCCGTATGATATTGATATTGCAGAAAAATTAATAAAAGAGCTTATGAATTGCGGGCTTAGGGGAATCGAGGCATACCATAGAAAACATTCTCCTGCTATTGTTGAATACTTTTCTTCTATGGCAGAGAATTTGGGGCTTATAGTGACTGGCGGTTCCGATTTTCACGCACCAAACATAATGAACGGACAAATAATTCTGGGTAAGAATTTTGTTCCTGAATGGATATATGACTCTTTAATACAAGAAAAGAAAAGACTTGATTTAGCTGATTAATCGGAGAGATAAATGAAAAAAGGTTTTACCATAGTAGAAGTATCAATATTATTTGTCATTTTCTTGATAGTGGCTCTTCTTGTTGCACCGTTATCATTAGATGATACTCGACAAGCTAAGAACACTTCTCGTTGGCGCAACGTGCAACAGGATTTCACAAATGTATTTTATGCAATAAATACACGTCAGGAAGAAAGTGAAATTTCTTTTAATGATTCCTTCAACGAAATTTTGCAAAATGAAATTCAAGGAAACGTAAAACCTTACAGAATAAGTTTTCTGGACGGAACTTACCCTAACACAACTTATCGTTTTACTGAGTATAAATTGACATACTCTGATGCAGTTGTAGCTACAAAATTCTTTAAAACAACTGATGCTGGACTTAGAGGAATTCTAATGTACGATGTTAACGGTAAAAATGGTCCGAATGTTTGGGGCAAAGATGTATTTGGCTTGAATATTTACACAGACCATTTTGAACCATTCGGAAAAGATAAATCTATCACAGAACAAAAACAAGACTGTTCAAAGAACGGCACTGGTTTGTTCTGCTCTAATTATTACCTGCTTGGAGGCAATTTTGACTAATAATATAAAAAAAGTCTGCGTGTTCGCATCATCATCAAATAATCTCGAAGAAGTTTTTTATAAAGAAGCTCGCAATCTAGGATTATTACTTGGTAAAAAAGGATTCGACCTTGTTTATGGCGGAAGTCGCAGAGGACTTATGTTTGCGTGTGCTGAAGCTGTTAAAGACGGAGGCGGAAAAGTTTACGGTGTAATGCCTGAAATATTTGCGAATATGGGGCTTGCAAACCACGAAGATTGCAACGACTTTCATGTAACAAGCGGAATGCGGGAACGCAAAGCGAAAATGGACGAGCTTTCTGATGCAGTGGTTGCGATTGCAGGTGGGTTTGGAACACTTGAAGAGCTTTCAGAAATGATTGTTCAAAAACAATTAGGCTACAATAATAAACCAATTGTCATTCTGAATACAGACAACTTTTATAATGATTTGCTTAAATTCTTTGAAAACACAATTCAGAGAAACTTTGCAAACAGAGATTCGGAAAAACTTTTCTATGTTGCATCAACTGTCGAAGATGCTGTTAAGTACATAGAAGAATATGAGCCGGAAAAAATTCTGTCAAAATTTTCACTTTAATCAGTCAAATTTGACAACTACAAGGCCTTTCATCACTGCATATACTGCAGCTTGAACTTTGTTAGTTACTCCCAACTTTCTGTAAATACTTTCAAGATGTGCTTTGACAGTATGAATAGAAATAACTAACCTTTCCGCAATAACCTCATTGCTGATACCCTGTGCAACAAGTTCAAGTACTTCATGTTCTCTTTTTGTTAATTGTTTTATACTATTATTTACTTTCATAATACTATCATACTATTAATTTCAAAAAATGCTTTAATGTATTTTCCAATTAGCAAATTTTTACAAAAATTTACAAAACGGCAAAACCTACGATTATTCTAGGTGTTAAAGATTCTATCGCCTGCATCACCCATCCCTGGTACAATATAACCTCTCTCATTAAGGTGTGAGTCAACAGCTGCAACGATTAGAGTTATACCAGGAAATTCTTTAAATACAGCTTCTATCCCATGCGGAGATGAAATCATGCACACACAACATATATTAGCTTCAGGAATTCCTTTTTCTACATAAAGACGAATTGCTTCTATCAAAGAATTGCCGGTTGCAAGCATCGGATCAGTTATATAAACATAATAAGACTCAGGTGTGTCAACTGGCATCGGCACCTTATTATAATACCAAACCGGTTTTAAAGTTTTTTCGTCCCTGTACATACCTATATGACGAATTGTCGCTTGCGGTAAAATATCAACCGCTTCGTCTGTAAAAATTAAACCTGCACGCAAAATTGGCGAGATAATTATAGTGATATCGGGATTGATTGTCTTTGTCACAAATTTTGCCAAAGGAGTTTCTATTTCAACATCAGTTTGCGGAAGATTTTTTGTTGCCTCATAAAGAAGAATTCTGGTGAGCTTTCTGGCAGCCAAACGAACACCTTGAGTATCAGTGTCTTTGTTCCTCATTGTACATAAACTCTGATTAACAATCGGATTTGAAACAATTTTCAAATTCTTATAATTATTTTCCATTTTCTCTCATCCCCTCAATATTTTTATTTAAGTTTAACGCTTTTTCATTCGATTCGTCAAGAAATTTATTTGAGTAATTAAGAAAAGATTGCATATCTACGTCTGCACCCTTTTCAATATCTATATCCTTAAATTTACCTCCAAAAGACGATGATGTATAAATAATTGAAGTCAATTTCTTGTACATATCATTCAATAATCCCAAAGCATCGTGCAATCTCTTAGGCGGCATTACAACTAGCATAGGAGATTTGTCATCGATATATGAACTTTTATCAGGCAAATATAATTCTAGCGATTTTGAACCTGCCATTCCGCTAAATTCAACCGTAACTGCAGTTCCTTGCGGGATATAAACATCCGGATTCGTTAAAATGAATTTAACATATACTTCATCTTTTAGCGGTTTAATTTTGGTTACATGTCCAACCTCTATTCCCATCATGCGAACAGGAGAACCAACTATCAAACCGTCAACATCCTGTAAAAACACCTGATAATCATTAGTATCGTTCTTTTCTCTGGAAATATAAGTAACAGTCGAGACAAAAACAACGATTAAAATAATTACTAACCAAAACAACAACTCTCCACTATGAGTTACATAAAAGACATTATTCTCTTTGTTTTTCTTCTCATTCATTGAGACTATTATATTATAAAATTTGATAAACAACAAACAGATGGTAAATAAATTTGTTCATTATTCTAAGGGAGATGTTCTGTATCTTACCCTTCACCTAGCAGGAGAGAAGGCAAGAAGCATTAGATTAGAAGAGATATTTACTGATTATTTATTTCCATTTATCAGTGTGTTTCACTCCTACATCGTAAACTTTTGTAAACATGCTGTGCAAATGTGGCAATTCAAAAAAACAAAAAAAACGATTGCCTCGCAAATAAGAAGAAAAATAAGACAAATATTTAAAGAAGACCTTGATTAATTATCCAATAATTCCTTCTCCCAGCGGGAGAAGGTGACACATAGTGTCGGATGAGGGACTATTGAACTTAAATAAATATATCTTTTTGAGCCTATTGTAGTGAGCCATCAATGTTTGCGAAACAACGTCGAAGCAACTGTTGTTTGAACGAAGTGAGTTCAGTTGCTTTTGGTTGAGCTCTACAATTGATTAGCGAACGAAAATCGAGCTCAAGAGTTTCTTTGCAACCAAAAATGACAGAATAAAATATAATAAAAAAGACGAAAATTGATATCCATCAATTCTCGTCTTTTTCCTAAATTAGATGTTGGCAACGAGCTATCTTCCCAGGAAGTGGCCCTCCAAGTAT
>CAKVMU010000151.1 GCA_934773085.1 uncultured Candidatus Melainabacteria bacterium | reverse complement strand
GTCTAATATAATCCGGATTATCATGAGGAGTTCCTTGGTATACGACATCTCCGTCATCCGTAATTTTATACGGAACAGTTTTAGTATTTGCGCCGCCGAATATATAATTATCATTATATTCTGTGTTTGCAAGGTCAACCATTGTTTTAACTGTTTCGTCAATTTCTGTTTTCAAGGCTTCCAAAGAACTTTTACCGTATGTTTGTTGGTTAGCCTGAACCGCTTTACCCCAAGCTGTGTTGAGATATCCGGTTGCAAGTTCCATCAAGTCATCCAATGCACTCAGCTCTTTTGATGCCATTCCAACGTTAGTCGTATATGTATCAATATTATTAAGCTGTCTGTTTGTATTAACAATATTTACTGCAGCAATCGGATCATCCGTGATACTTAAAATTTTTGAACCGGAAGTTAACTGTGCGGTCAATCTGTTATAGTTATTCATACTTTTCTGCATATCCAGAACAAGTTGATTATATCTTGATGTAGTAGAAACTCTGCCTAACATACTAACCTCCCAAAGACATTAATGTGTCCAAACAACTGTTACAAACATTGAAAACCTGTGCTGATGCAGCATAAGCGGTTTGATATTTAACCAAATCAACAAGTTCTTCGTTCAAATCAACGCCATTATTTGCTTTTATCTGATTTTCTATAGAATCAACTATATCTGTTTGTGTTTCATACAAGGTTTTAGCACTGCTGCCTGCTGACGCAACTTTTCCTAACAAAGATGTGTAATAATCAGTAATAGACATTCCGTTAAGTTCAGTCAACTTTTCATTTCTTGTTCCCAACATTGCAGCAGCATTCTGAGCATTACCTACTGCGCTGATATCAAAGTTGTTTGGATCGTCAAAATAAGCACAAGCAAGTTTCCAGCAACCGTCATCTGTCAACAAATCACTGTTAAGAGCAATATTACCCGCCGTAATACCTTGACCTGTACCATTTGCACCAACAAAAATTAAATTATCAGCATCAGTTGCTTTCAATTCGCCGGTGTTATCCGGATTAATACAATATGCGCCGTTTCTCGTATTAAGTTTGTTAAAAACATCCGCAAATGTTTGCGCAAGGTTATTAAGAGTTTCTTTAACCTTACCAACGTTCATTCCGTCACCGTTCAAGTCAGCCGAATGCAACATACCGCCAAGAGTACCACCATTAATTTGGCTGTTTGCATCTTTTACAATAACCTTTGGTGTATCACCGGATTTGTCAACAATACTGATTACTGCAGCCTCTCTCGGAGAACCGTCATCATTTATCCAATCATCCGGATAAATAAGACCGTTATCATCGCAGTATGATTTTGCAGTTTGAATATCCAATTCACCCGTAACAACAGAACCTTTTACAACTGCAGTATCACCAATATAAAGAGTAACCGTTCCGTTAGCTCTTTCTTCAGTCTTACAATCCACAAATTCAGCAATTTCATTCAGAATCTTATCACGTTTATCTAAAAGATTGTTTGCTGTCAATGTTCCAGTTTGTGTAACTTGCAAAGCTTTGTTTACATCAGCAAGTTCCTGCAATTTATCGTTAAAATTCTTATATTGAACATAAATTTTAGAGTTTTCTAACGCTTCCTGAGAAACACCGTCACCTAAAGTATTAGTGGTCAATTGGTCAAGCTGCTGACTTTTTGAATTCATAACGGACACAAAAGTTTTGGCTGTTTCAATAAAGTTTGTTCTGGCTGTAGAACTTGCAGGATATTCATTCAAGTTATTAAGTGCTTCGTAGAACTTTGATAAAGCACCGTCAATACCTTCACCTTCCAAGTCATTGAAAATATTAGCCAAATCGTCCAAATTGCCAAGTTGTTGCTCGTATTCTTTCAATTTTGAAAGTTCATCACGATAATAGTTATTCAAATAGTCATCGTTATAACGCATAACATTTGCAATCATAACCCCGCCATTAGCACGGACTTGTGCTGCGACACTGTTACCTATAGCGCCAGCGATATTACGGGTCGCAAGGTTAACCTTTTGTTTTGAATAACCTTCCGTATTCATATTTGATACGTTATGAGAAACAACACTAATCGCTTTTTCATTCACAGAGAGTGCGTTTGATGAAATATTCAATGCTGAGAATAAGTTACTCATTTTTACCTCATATAGTTACTACATCCGGCGACGAATCGCTAGATTTCTTCATTTATAGTCCACATGTCGAGATCATGTGTATCTGTTTTACCTGCTCCGTTATAATTACTTCCTTGAGGAGCAAACGCATCAACAATTGTTTCCAACATCTTGTTAGTCATTATGATGCCATGTTTTAGTAATTCCACATTTTGATTATTTAATAACGTTAATTCCTCAATAATTTTACAAATCTTTACTTTTCTTTCCGTCAACGGTTCTTCAAAATCCGGTTGGTTAGCCTTCGCAAACCCTATGAAATCTGACATACAACCATCTTTGCCAATGAGTTCCACCGACATATTTTTTCGCATTTTATTAAGTTTAACAATGGAATTATTCGTTGCAAGGATTTTGTTATCCAACACTCCCAAGTCATCAGACTTTGCTTTTTTGAGAATTTCTCTTTTCTCTGCAAACAGGTCTTTGAGTCGTGAATATGCGTCATATTCCTTATCAAGAATCGATATTAACTTTTTAAATTTATCTTTATACATATCTTTCCTGCCCACTATTAGAACAAATATCGAATAAATCTGTTGAATATACCTTCGTTTTGGCTTCTTGAAATTGAGCCTCTGCCTGATAATGCAAATTGAAGATTTGAAACATTGTATGAATAAATTTCACCGTCCTGGTTTAGCCAACGAGGGTCAACAACACCTGTTACAATAAAGTCCATCCTTTCGTTTCCGTTAACTATAGTCTTTTTACCTTGAACTGAAAGGTTACCGTTTGGAAGTTGTTGAACAACCTGACAAGCGATTTTATCACCTAAAGTCATTGAACGAGAACCGGTTGCAGAGTTGGACACTTCGTTAGAACCGCCGTAACCGTTTGAGTCTTTGACTGAGAATCCAAACCATTTGTTAATAAATGATGTAAAAGTATCTGTCGTTGCAGATTCTTTTGCGGAAGAATAAGACAGATTGTCATTCATCGAAATATTTTCACTCATAACAATTGAAACCAAATCCCCAATTTGGTGAGCTTGAACCCCACCGAATAAAGAACGTGGAACACCTGCGTAATGTTGAGTTGCCCCCAATGTAAATAAGGACTCCGCATTAACGGAAACAATCGTCATCATTAATATTGCAATCGATACTAAAACTTTTTTCATTCCTCAAGTCCCCAATTATGCCAAATACTCGGCAATTACACTTCTACCATACATTAGTCCGTATTTTATGTCATCGTCTGAAATATTGAATTCTCCGACATATTCTGCACATTTTCTGATATCTGCGACATCTACTCTGTTAAGAAGTCCTTTCGGAGCGGTTTCTGTAGTTGCACGAGTTACTTCTGCCTCTGCTTCCGCCTCTTTTGGTTTAAGCATATTTGCAGAACTTCTCAGTGCATTTACCGCTGAAAATCTTTGTACATTATTACTTTGTCCTACTGATGATATCATTATTGCCCCTTTACGTCCTTATAAACTTTGTTATGCCCCTACATATTTTTCCATTTGTTTGTAAATCTGGTCTGCAAAACCGAATGTTGTTCTCGGATTACTTGCCAAATCGTGACCCATTTGTTGATAAACTATTGATTTGAATGTATCAACATATTGAGTTTTTTCTCCAAACAAGCTTCCTTCGTGATCAACTGTTTTATCCATTTCAGAAAGCATTTTTGTTATAAAAATTGATTCGAATTCTTCCGCAGCTTTTTTCAATTGAGCCTTAGAATCGCCCGCTTCTTTAATTCTGTTATACAAAACTTGATCTGAGTTTACTGTACGGGCATTATTCAAACCGCTTTTTATTAAATCTATTGTAGGTGTTGAAAAATCCATCTTATATACCTTCCCTTAAATTACAATCAATTCAGCTTGTAAACTTCCTGATTTTTTGAGTGCTTGCAAAATAGAAATCAAATCCACCGGTGCAACTCCGATTGAGTTCAGAGCTCTTACCAAATCATTCAAATTACTGTTAGCAGGCATTTGTACCAAACTTCCCGGAGCCTTGTTTATTTGAATATCTGAGTTTCCAAACCCGACGGTCGCACCGTTTGCAAAACTGTTAGGCTGAGAAACTTCATTTGTCGTAGAAACCGTTACTGTAATATTTCCGTGAGCAACGGCTGCCGGAAGAAGTTTTACATCAGCACCGATTACAACAGTTCCTGTTCTTTCATTAACAACTACTTTTGCTCTCTCAAGAGTCGGAGAGACCTCAAGGTTCTCAATCAAAGACACAAAAGTTACTCTGTCATTAATAAATCTCGGCGGAATTTTTACTCTTACGGAGCTTCCGTCAATCGCTTGCGCCGGAGCAATCTTTGATACTGTATTTGCAATTCTTGAAACAAGCGTGTAATC
>CAKVMU010000150.1 GCA_934773085.1 uncultured Candidatus Melainabacteria bacterium | reverse complement strand
GTACTAAGTATTTCACGTCAAACCAATCTGCGAGATTAGGAAAAATGATTACAGACGTAATCTCAAACTCTATAGACAAACCGAAAGTTAAGATGTCAGAGGAAGGTTGGTTTTATGTAACAAAACTTCGTGAGTGGATGTTTGAGAATGTTTATCTTGACCCTATAACAAAAGCGGAAGAGAAAAAGGCAAGAAATATCATTAAATCTTTGTTTGAATATTATACGGAAAAATTGTCTGCATATTATGATAAAGACGATATCCCTCAATTGGTAACAGATTACATATCAGGAATGTCAGACCAATACGCTATCAGAAGATATGAAGATTTGTTTATCCCGAAACCTTTGGCAGAGGGTACGAACGACGAAGCTTTGTTTAGAAAGATAAAAGATGAGATACGTTAAATTCGCAACCTATACCGGTGAAGAAAATATGCGAATTGATTCGGAGCTGTTAGACGAATCAATTCAAACGGCTTCGCAAGAACCGGTATTTAGATTGTATGCTTGGTCGCCTAAATGTATATCTCTTGGTCGAAATCAAAAAGCTGATTTTATAACAGATAAGAGTGTTGATGTTGTTAGAAGACTAACTGGTGGAAGAGCGCTGCTTCATGACGACGAGATAACATATAGTTATATAGCTCCTGTTACTGACGGAGAAAGTGTTGTGGAATCGTATAAGCACATCTCCGGAATTCTGATTGATTTTTTTAAAACACTTGGGGTTGAATTAGATTTCGGTGAAAACAAAAAAGTCTCAACTCACTTTGACTATTGCATGCTTCTCTCAACCGGAGCAGATGTTTGTTATAACGGAAACAAGATAATCGGTTCCGCTCAATATCGAAAGCATGGTTATATTTTGCAACACGGTTCAATTCTCTTTGGGTATGACAAAGAGTTTTTAGAGCACTTGTTTAAAGAAGAGGTTAAGGGGATTACGACGGTGCGGGAAATCCTTCCAGATATGACAAAAGAGAAATTTGTTTCGCTTTTAGAAAATTTTATACAGAAATTATAGCAACATTCTCTATATGATAAGTGTGTGGGAACATGTCGAACGGTTGTATGTATTCAACTTTACATCCCTTCGTCGTCAAGTATTTCAAATCTCTTGCCAGAGTTGCCGGATTGCAGGATACGTAAACAATTTTACCTGTTGTGAGCTTCAGTGCATAATCAAGGCTTTCTTCTGTACAACCCTTTCTTGGCGGGTCAAGAACAGTAACATCAAATTTTCTGCCCTTAGTTCTTAATTCTTTTTCAAAGAACATGCCGGCATCCATGTTATGCAGTTCTACATTTTTAATACCGTTTTCTTTTATTATTTTGTCGGCAAGTTCAACGGAAGCTTTGACTTCTTCCACGCTTACTACTTTTTTTGCAATATCGGAAAGAGCAATTCCAAAGGCTGTAATGCCAGCATATGCATCAAGTATGAGCGGTTTGTCAAAGTTATTTGATATAAAATCTTTCACGTAACGGAAAATTTTATCTGCTGTGTATGGGTTAACTTGGAAAAATGTGTCCGGAGCAATTTTGTAAACCTTGTCACAAAGTTCTTCTTCTATAAAGCCTTCTCCGGCGACTAATTCTGTTTTGTCACTCAAAATAAGGTTTGTTTTCTTTGAGTTGTAATTGACTGCTACTCCTGAGATATTTTCAAGCTCATTGTAAATTCTATCTGCAAGTTTTTTGAGTTTATCGAACATTCGTGTAGAATTTACTACAAGCGTTATAAGGCTTTTGCCTGTCTTAGCTGAAGTTCTTATAACAACATGTCTCAAATCGCCGAGATGCTTCTTCTCAATGTATCCGCTAATATTACATTCTTGCGCTGCAATTCTTATAAATTCGATAATCTTGTCACAATATTCCGGCTGAATAGGACAATATTTTATGTTAACAAGCTCGTGTGTTGCAGGCTTATAATACCCTGCAATAATTCTTTTTGAATCCCTCGTTTCTGATATAGGGTATTGAATTTTGTGTCTGTACCCAAGCGTTTTAGGGCTTGGAATAACATCTTTTATCTCAACATCCTGACCGAAAATCGAGTGCATAGTGTCGCTTACAATTTCTTTTTTTAGCTCCAGTTGATAGTCATAATCTATGAATTGTAGCTGGCATGCTCCGCAAACTTTTTGCATAGGACAAATAGGCTTAACTCTGTGAGGGGAGGGGGTGATAACCTCGACAACTTTTGCGTTAGCGTAATTTTTGTTCTTTTTTGTGATTCTGATTTTAACCGTATCCCCCGGACATGCACCTTCAACAAAAATAACATAGCCGTCTTGTTTTGCTATTCCAAATCCAAGGTTAGACATTTTTTCAATTAAAACAGTATCGTTTATTTGCATGGTTTGATAACCTGAATATTTCTGGTCTCTGACAGTTCTTGACGTGCATCACGAATAATCTGTTTGTATTCTTCAGATAAACTTAAGCCGTTACAAAGCCTGTCGATAAACCCATTGTTTAATTTAACTGCTTTTTCAAGCGCTCCTACACTCTCTAAAACTTCTTTAACATCGTTAAATTCATAGCCAAAAGATTGTTTTGACTGATAAATCATAGTTTCGCCGGTTTCAGCTTCCAATGGAGCTCCGCCAAGCTCAAAATGCAGTTTAAAAACAGATTTTAAATCTTGAAGTTCTGCTTGCATTGCAGAAATACTTTGTTGAATTCTCAAATATCTGTCAAACAGATAGTCTACATTATCCAGTTGTTTTCTTTGCCAATCGAGTCTTTGCAAGTACAATTTTTTTAATTTTGGATAAGCAAGCGCTAATCCCATAGTATCAGCCATTGCTCTGTGGTGGTTGTTCAACTCAACATTGAATCTGTGAGTCAAAGCTTCCAATCCGTGGGATTCCAAATCCGGAGCAATCTCACGGAACATTATCTGAGTATCAATTCTTGGGTTTGTTAATTCTTCGCCAAGAACTCTTTTTTTTGCTTCATTTAAGAAAGAATAGTCAAAAATTGCGTTATGAGCAACAATCGGGTAATCACCGATGAATTCAAGAATTTTAGGCATTGCTTCTTCTTCTGTTGGAGCATCCGCAACCATTTCTTGAGTTATTCCGTGGATAGCCATTGAAGACTTTCTTATATGTTGATGCGGATTTATTAAAGTTTGAAATTCGTCTTTTATTTTCCCGTTTTCAAGCCTTACTGCTGCAAATTCTATAATCTTTTCTCTTGTGTAATCCAAACCGGTTGTTTCGGTATCTAATACTATTTCTATTTCTTTTTTTCTTGGCATTTTTTGTCCTTTTGGGTGTAAATATTCCCTTTTATATCCCCTCTAAGAGAATAATAGCATGAATAAAAAATATGTGCTAATATTAGGGGTAAATAAAGGTAAATAGGGCTAAGATTAAATCTTTGTATTAGATAAGGAGATGTTTTATGGTTTTAGAGATAAATTCAGAAAACTTTGATAATGAAGTTATATCTCATAACGGAGTTGTGGTAGTTGATTTCTTTGCAAATTGGTGTGGACCATGCAGAAAGCTTGCTCCAATTTTAGAAGAAGTTGAGGCAGAACTCTCATCAAGAGTCAAATTTGCCAAGATTGATACTGATAGTAATTTGGATGCTGCAAAAAAATACCAAGTAAGCGGGCTCCCGACATTAATGGTTTTCAAAAACGGAGAAGCAGTTGAAAGAATGGTTGGGTTGATGCCAAAAAGCTCAATTATTACGAATATCGAAAAGCATTTGTAATTAAATCATGTCTTCTGTGTTGAATTGGAAATAACCTTCGTAGTTGTAGCTTGCGTCAATGCCTTTTATATAAACGGTTTTGTTGTTGATATCTGGTGTAAGAGCTTCTCTCAAAAGTTCTCGTATTTCAACACTCTTAATTGGACTACGTTCTATTGCAAGGAGGTAGTCCTCTTTGTCGACAATACTCCAGTCCACAACTTTTTCGAGTTCTTTTTTTAGTATTAAATCTAACCAAATTCGAGTACTTCTGCCGTTGCCCTCCCTAAACGGATGTGCAACATTCATTTCTACATATTTATCAATAATTTCTTCAAATGTTGATTGTGGCATCTTGTCTATATGCTCTAAAGCAGCTTTAAGGTACATAACAGGTGCAAATCTAAAATTTCCCTTCGCAATATTTACATTTCTGATTTCTCCTGCAAACGGGTAAATTTCTTCGAAGAGATATTTATGAATTTTAGACAATGAGTCAAACTTGCCTGCTTCGAGCGAATCAAGAATTCCTCTTTCAAAAAGTTCAAGAGCCTTTTTTTTGCTGATACGTTCTTCCTCTTTTGCCAGTGCAGAGAACTCTGTTATGCCTAAATTGTTTTCTAAAACCATAAAAACCTTAGAGCTATTATAGCACAAAGTCGGTAAGACTTAAAACGATTGAGTATCGTTTTAATAGAGGCAGGCGAGAGAAATCGAAGCTTGAGGGAGCTATATAAAAATAAAAAGGATGATAACATTGTTATCATCCTTTTTATATGGGCCGCAGTGGACTCGAACCACCGACCTCACCCTTATCAGGGGTGCGCTCTAACCACCTGAGC
>CAKVMU010000149.1 GCA_934773085.1 uncultured Candidatus Melainabacteria bacterium | reverse complement strand
CTTGTAAGTTTTTCGTGTTCTTCTGGGCTGCTTTCCGGAGTTGTAAGTTTTACCATTTCAACCTTATTGAATTGGTGAACTCTGATTAAGCCTCTTGTATCTTTGCCCGCTGAACCTGCTTCACGTCTGAAACACGGAGTGTAAGCAGTCATATATTTAGGCAACATGTCTTCTGATAAAATTTCACCTGAATATATGTTTGTAACCGGAACTTCCGCTGTAGGGATAAGGTATAAGTCTTCATCTACGCACTTGTACATATCTTCTGCAAACTTAGGTAATTGTCCTGTGCCGGTCATAGTTGCAGCATTTGCCATAAATGGAGGTAAAATTTCTTCGTATCCATGTTCTTCTGTATGTAAATCCAAGAAGAATTGGATAATTGCACGTTCTAATCTTGCGCCTTTGCCACGATAAAGTGTAAATCTTGATTGTGAAATCTTAACTCCTCTTTCAAAATCAACAATACCCTTTTCTTCGCAGATATCCCAGTGAGCTTTTGCTTCAAAATTGAATTTTGTAGGTTCTCCCCAAGTTTTTACGGTAGGGTTATCATCTTCAGATTTACCGATAGGAGTTGTTTCATCAGGAATGTTAGGTATTCTGAGTAACAAATCTCTTTGTGCATTATCAAGTTCAACTTGTTTTTCTTCAAGAGCTTTGACTTCATCTCCCAAAGCACGAACTTCTTCTTGAATAGCATCAGTGTTTTCGCCATTTTTCTTCATCATACCGATTTTTTGAGATTCGGTTTTTCTTTTTGCACGAAGCTCATCGGCTTGAGTTTGAATTTTTCTTCTTTCAATATCAATCTCAATGACTTTATCTACTGACAATTCAGGATTTCTTCTTTTTAAAAGTTCATTAATCTTTTCCGGATTTTCTCTAATCAGTCTTATATCTAACATTTTTTCCTCTTTTCTTAACTTATTAACATACAATCGCCGTAGCTGTAGAAACGATATTTGTTTTTTATTGCTTCTTCGTAAGCCTCAAATATAAACTCTTTCGAGGCAAGTGCGCTTACAAGCATCAAAAGTGTCGACTTCGGAAGGTGAAAATTTGTAATCAAATTGTCGACAACCTTGAACTCATAAGGCGGGTAAATAAAGAGTTCCGAGGCGGCTTTGCAAGCCTGAATCTTATTATATAATTTGTAAGCTGTTTCTAATGTTCTGACTGTCGTAGTTCCAACGGCAACAATCTTTTTACCTTCAGCCTTTGCTCGGTTAATCAATTCGGCTGTTTTTTCAGGAATTTCAAAAGTTTCTGAGTCCATATGATGGTCAAGAATGTTATCACATTTAACCGGTCGGAATGTGCCGATTCCAACATTCAAAGTTACATATCCAATCTCAACTCCTTTGTCAGCAAGTTTCTGCAAAATTTCTTTTGTAAAATGTAATCCCGCAGTCGGAGCAGCGACAGAGCCCTCTTCTCTTGCGTAAACAGTTTGATATCTTTCAAAATCGAGTTTCCTCAAGTCTTCACTTGCCATTTTTCTCTCGATATACGGCGGAAGCGGAATGTTGCCGACTTTATGGATTATTTTGAAAAAATCTCCCTCAAAGTTCATTTTAACCAACCATTTACCATCATCCGGTAACGGCATTAAAACTTGTGCAGATAATTCGTCGCTGATTTTAAGTTCAGTACCTGTGCGTACTCTCTTTGACGGTTTGATTAATACTTCCCATTTGTTATCTTCCCGTTCTTTCAGAAGAAATATTTCGATTTTAGCGCCTGTATCTTTGTAGCCGTACAATCTGGCAGGCATTACTTTTGTGTCATTAAGGATTAAAACACAATTGCTGTCTAACAAATCTACGATGTCAAAAAAGTTTTTGTGCAAAATTTGGTGTTCGGCTCTTTTTAGAACCATCATCTTTGAATTTTCACGCTTTTCGCTTGGCTTTTGCGCTATTAATTCTTCCGGTAATTCATAATCAAATTCAGAAAGTAACATTAAATCGTTTTATTCCTTTTCTTGTATTTGTTTTGCATTTTTTACGTCGTCTTCATCAATCTTTTGAGCTTTTTTCTCATCTTCGATTTCAAGTTGTTTATTAATAATCAAAGTTTGTACAACTTGGAAGATGTTGCTTGATATTAAGTACAATAAAACACCTGCCGGAATAGGGATTATGACAAAGGTTAATGTAAGCATAATCGGCATAAATGTGTTCATTGATTTTTGCATTGCAGCTTGTTGAGGGTCTTGCTGAGCATTTTTATTCATAGCCATCATAGCTTTTTGTGAGAAGAACATTGTTACTGCAAATAAAGCAATTAAAAGCAGTACATCATAGTGGAATGAAGTTTTAACTTCTTTTGTAGGAATTGTTGCAGTCAAGATTCCGTCTTTTCTTACAAATTCCATTGTTTCAGATTCTTTAGTTTGAACATCCATTACATCAATCTGCGCTTTTTCGATTTGGTCAAGTTGACTGAATTTCAAGTTCAAATTATCAAGACTGATTTTGAAGTCTGCGCTTTCGCCCGGAACAAGCTCACCTTGAACTTCAACAGCACGAGAAGGCTTTTCTATTTTTACGTTATCAAGCGGTTCATCAATTCCTTTTAAGTAAACTTTTGCAGATTTGCCGGTCATAAATGTGTCATATTTTGAAACTCCCAAGATTCCGTCGTGAGAAACTCCGGCTGAAGTTTTAAGAGTTGCGTCAAGTCTGTTTATGAATAAAAATTGTGAATCACCTGCCATTTGTATAAATTGTGGACTCATAAGAGTTGAATACAAAAGAATGAAAATCGGCATTTGAATAAGCAATGGGAAACAACCTGCCATTGGGTTGAATTTGTGTTCTTTGTAGAACTCCATCATCTTTTGCTGCATCATCTGAGGATTGCTTTTGTATCTTTCTTGAATGGCTTTCATTTTTGGTTGCAAAAGCTGCATTGTTCTCATTGATTTTTGTTGAGAAACTCCTAAAGGCCACATAGCTGCTCTGACAATAACTGTCAGTAATATAATACCTACGCCGTATCCGCCTACGACAGACAATGTTTTTAAAATATCAATGGTTAGTGTAGTAAAATCCATATTCTCTTCCCTAAAATTTCGTGATAACAATAAAGGTGCGATAACTCGCACCTTCTAAAAATACTTTAAATATACCCTCTAGTAAAGTAATAAGCCATTTACTGTAACTATTGTTTACACCTCTTCTTTGTTAGCGTTTGCGCTCAATGAGTGTAAACGTTTTGCAGGGTCTGTAATGTGTGTAATTCTTAAGCCGAAATTATCTTCAATTACAACAACTTCTCCGTAGGCAATCAGTTTGCCGTTTGCGTAAAGCTCAACAGGTTCGCCGGCTGCTTTATTCAAGGTTACAATAGAACCTTTTGTCAATTCCAAAACTTTTTTGATTGGAAGTTCTGTTCGACCTAATTCAACCGTCAACTGAAGTTTTACGTCAAGAAGTATGTTCAGGTTTTGGTTTTGTGGTCCCTGAACTTGGTCTAAATCTTCAAAAGAGGCAAACTGAACCGGCTGAACTGTTACTGTAGAATCTTTTTGTTCAGTCTCTCCGCTTTCGGAAGCCACTGTTTCAGGCTTGAAGTCTTCAGCTTCCGGATTTACATCCGGTTCGTTATTAGAGTTAGTTATATCCATATCTTTGAATTCGTCATCACCTGGCATCATCTCAAGTCCTCTCTAAAAATAGTTTCTTAATAATTCGTGCATTTCGTCATACACATCAGTTATCTTAACACAAATATTGTCTTTTATGGTTCCCGGACGAGCGAAAAACTTCTTCTCTCCGTTAACTTTAACAATCAAATCATCTTGAACTTTGTTATCAAGTTTAATAATATCGCCTTCTGTCAATTGAAGGAAATCGTCAAGCGTAATGTTGCATGAACCAAACTGAACTCTTAAATCAACATTTGAAGAATTCAATTTTGAAATCATTTTCATTCTTTCTTCGTTTGATGCAACAAGACCCTTTGTCTGGAAAATGTGTTGTGTGCTTAAATGTCCCAATACAGTTTCTAATACAGGATAAGGGAAACATATACTGAAAAGTCCGAAGTGTTTGCCACTGATTTGAACCTCAAAAGTCAAAAGTGCAACAATTTCTCCCGCTGTAGCAACCTGTATTGATTGGTAATTGTCATCTAAGCTTATAAATTTACCCGTAACCGGAATGATTGCGTTCCAAGAATCTTCCAGTGATTGGATAATGATGTTTATAATCTTTTTAGCCAAAGCTTTTTCAATATCAGTTAATTCTCTCGCTTGTATATCAACACTGCCGACCCCTCCGAGCATACGGTTCACGATACAAGACAATACTTCAAAGCTGATGCCAAGCAAAATTTGTCCGGACAAAGGTTCAAATTCAAACACCCCAACGCTGATTGGAGACGGCATTGAACGTACAAATTCCTCGTATGTTAACTGGTCAACGGATACAATTTCTATCTCAACTCTCATACGAAGATAACCGCTCAAGATAAGAGAAATAGCCTTAGAAAACTCTCTGTGAATATCTCTCAGAGCTCTAAGGTTGTCTTTGGAAAATTTGTCAGGACGTCTGAAGTTGTACAGCTTGTAGCTCTTATGCTGGTCTGTATCTCCCAAATCTTCAAATGCC
>CAKVMU010000148.1 GCA_934773085.1 uncultured Candidatus Melainabacteria bacterium | reverse complement strand
GATATGCAAGCATTCTTTGAAAGCATTGCTAAGTAATTTTATTTGGTATTAAAAAAGGTGAGATAAGAATCTCACCTTTTTTTTTGTGTTTATTTGTTCGATTTTATTAATCATAAAGCGGTGCAAGCTTTTTCTCTTGTTGAGGAATTACACCTTCTTCAATTGATTGATAAACTCTATAATCAATTACAGGGAAGCAGTTATCAATATCTTCGATTTCTTTTAACTTAGCTTCGTCAATATTGCCTGATTCAATCATATCTGCGATTAGGCTGAATCTGTCAACGTGTTCATTGAATCTATCGGTAGCATAATCTTTTGCCTGCCATGTTGTAATCAAGAACGGCCAATCTGAACTTTGTAATAACAAGTTTTCTCTTGCCAATTGGTTTAGAGCTCTAAGTAGAAGTTTGTTATCCGGAATGTTCGGATATTTATCAGCAATTGCGCTCATTCTCTTTTCGCAAGAGTGAATAATAGGCCACATCCATTCTGTTAAATGGTTCATCCATACATAGAAGTGACCACCTTGACCCCAAGAGCTTTCCGGTATTTGGATAGCTTCTTTCGGAGGATATTTTGTTACGTATTCTCCTGCAGTCAATCTTTCTACTTCAGGAAGATAGTCGTTGAATTTCTTGATAACTTGTTTGATGAATTCAACACCTTCAAACCACCAGTGACCGAACAATTCTGTATCAAAAGAAACCATTACTAGACCTTCTTTGCCTTTTGCCATTTTGTAATCATTGAGCAAATGGTAAATCAAAGTTGTGTAGTGATCAGAGTTTTCGTTGATTTTATTCATTGCAAGAACCGGATCGTAAAGCATTTTGTCCCCTAAATCGGTTGTAGGAGAAGTGATTCTCCAGTAATGCATGCCGGATTTGTCATCTTTTTTGTGGAATTCTCTAAAACAACCGTCCCCAGGGTAGCCGTCAGCGGCAGACCAAACTTGGTAGCCAGCTCTGTCATTACGTCCCATAACGGCAACTTGTGCATCCGGTAACCAGTATGCTGAATATGTGTCATAGCCTGTTGCAGGTCTTTCCGGAAGCGGAATGTATTCAATGTTACCGTACATACCGATAACACGTCTGTTTCCGATAGAGTTTCCACCTTCAATAACGTGTGATTCTGTAAAGAAGTAGTGAATGTCGTTGTTTTGAAGAGTTACTTCAATCGCCGGCCTCCAATGTTTTTTACCGTCTTTTCCAACGTATTCGTAACCTTGTCTGTAAGCACATTCTGGCAACCAAGCTCCCATTGCTTTTTTGCCAAACAATCTCTTTGTAGTATCTTGTCCGACTTTGAACTGAGCATTAAGGTTGCTGTCAGTTGCTAACAATGGTGAAAATCCGTGAGTAGCACCTGATGTTGTAATTTCAATGCAACCCAAATCTTGGTATTTTTTGAAATACTTAATCAAGTTCTTTTCGTACTTGTTAACGAAATCATCACGAAGTTTATTCCATAAATCGAAATAGTATTTTGCCAAATACTTCAAGTGTTGAGAGTGTGCAACTTTAGGATCAGGATATCTATCCAAATCTTTTGCAACAGCTTCAATTCTTGAATCAATATATTTAACAAAACCGTTTTGCAAATGTTCATCATTTAACTGTTCTGCAAGAATCGGAGTAATACCGACTGTCAATTTTGCTTTTATACCTTCATCATATAATTCTGAAATTGCATTCAAAAGAGGTACATAGGTTTCGGCCATACACTCGTAAAGGTTTTCCTCTCCGAATGGCCACATACCTGCTTTTCTGTAATACGGCAGGTGGCTGTGTAACATAAATACGAATTGTCCAACTGACATTTTAGCCTCCGTTCTCGTGTTTGAATATATATTTTTACATTATTATTTATAACACAATCTTAACAAAAAAATAACTCTTAAGTATTAATTCATATGAATAATGTTACAAATGTTAACCAACATTCAGCCCTTTTGTTTTGTAAAGTTTGTTATATAAAAAATATATAACCCCAAAGCTTTAAGTAAGACTGTATTACGGATAATTTTATATACTGTAAAAATCAATCTAACCTATTGAAAACATGTAGCCATTATTCTTTGAACAAGTTGCGCAAAAATCGGTTTCTGCAGTAACTGTTTGTGAAAAATTTTTGAAAGAACTTCCCATTCTTCCACGGTAATCATTTGCCAAAAACGGGCATGAATAAATTCCGTTTTCCGAAAGAACCCTGCCGTGCATGCAATCAGTTTTGTAAGCCGGTTTTAAATCTTCTACAGTTTCTGTGTTCGGATAAGAGCATGTGATTTGCAAATCTGTATTAATGATGTTTTGCTCTTTAAATATTTGATTAAATTTTTCATTTATAATATTTTTATCAAGATTATAGTAATTTTGTAGGGTTAAAACTGATGTGAAATTATATCTTGAAAGTATTTTCAAAGAGAAGATTGTTTGCCTAAAATGCCCTCTGTATTTTGCTTTATCACTTTCAAGTTCATCAAAATGCGTCAAAGAAAGTTTAAAAAATATTTGGTTAACTCCTTCATCTTCTACACGTTTAAGAAAACGAATCTTTTTTTCGTTCAAAAAACTACCGTTGGTGCAAATACAAACATTGCATCTTTTTAAACAGAGTCTTAGTATTGTATTAAAATCCGGATGAGTCATTGGCTCAGCTCCGCCAAGATAGATGCAGTGAATATTTTCATTCTTTGTGTCGCTTAGCGCTTCTTTTATTCTGTCGATGGAGATAAAATCTTTAATTGTTTTATGAAAACCTTTGATGCTGCTGAAATCAATATAGCAACTTTTGCATCTTTGATTACAGTTTTTAGCAGTAAGTTCAATGAATATATTATTGAATTCTTCCAGTTTGTAAACCGGTGCTGTATAAATACCTGTCATATCCCCTCCTTTGTTTAGTATAAACATTCTATTCTTATAAAGAAGTAAAAAAAATTATCGTGTTGGGGGTAAAAATATAAACATTCGGATAGTTTTTGAGCGAATGCCGAAATTGTCGAAAAAATATAACAGCGAACTTGAAATGTAACAATTTGTAAAAGATATTGTTAAACTATTAAAGTTTTTAAAAATTGTGCCGATAAATATATTGGTAAATATAATAGCAGGTATTCAAAAAACTTGGGGAATATGAAAAGGAGCACGATATGTCAGGTGATGGTGCAATTAACGGAAAATTTACTATCAAATCAGGCCAAGGAATCTCTCAGGCAATCAGGGACGAATTAGGCTTAACGCAGGAAGAATGTAATAAACTTGGAAAGAGCGTGTGGACGCAAATCTTTGAGCAGGTAAAAGCTCAGAATGAGCAATCAAAAATTTACGATAGAGGCAGTTATGCTTGGGGCGATTTTCATAAGAATTTTGTTGTGGGTGTAAACCAAAGTATAGAATTCTCAAAAGAAATTTGGGCGAATATTGTAAAACTTGTGAACGACAAACTCGGTAAAAATATTCAGGTTGCAGAGGGTGGCGATCCTCCGGCAGAGCCTCCGGCAGATTCTCCGGCAGATACTCCGGTAGATTCTCCTCCACAACCTCCGGTAGATTCGGATGGAAAAATAGTGACTCCAACTACAAAAGTGTCTGAATCTTTGGCATCTCAGTCTAAAGACATAGCGAGTAACTTAAAATCAGAATTAAAGAGTAATTGGGTAAAGCAAAGCAACGTGAAAAATGAGCTGGCTAAATTTGAATCTGATTCGCTTCTGGCGGCAGAAGTTGTACTGCAATACGGCGAGGGTTTTGCTCAAGATATAGATAATGTATTTGGTATGGGCTGGGGCTTTGACAAAGGTGACTTTTTCGATAAGGTACTAACGCCGCTAATCGAGGGGGCTAAACAATATGGTATTGAAGTGCCGAATGTTGATAAAAATAGTGATGTTCAGGCTATGGAAGAAGCTGCGCAAACGTTAGCTAAAGCGCTAAGTGAAAAAGAAGAAAATGCTCAAAATGTGTTTGACAGTTCAAACAAGTTGTTGACAGATGTCGCAAATATGGAACCAAAACCGGATGTAAAAATTAATAAAAACAATAAAGTCAAAACTGCTACTCTGGAGGACGGTCGCAACATAAGTGTGCAATATGATAATAACGGAAAAATAAATTACATATGGATTTCTTATGATCTTACGCCAGAAAAACGTTCTGATGGCTCAGAAGGTGACATGCCGGAAGTTAGGTATTCTTCTGCAGAGGCGTTGTATAACGTAATTGGTAATGGACAATATGACGGCTCTATCACGAGCGGTTACGACTTCAATCAGCTATGTCTCATTGCAGAAACAATCTTTGGCAAATGGGAAGAAGAATAGTTTAAAAAACTTTCCCATGGAAATCAGTACCTCCGGTTTTTATCAGCTGGGGGTATTTTTCTGCGATTTTGAGTACATCTTTTGCAGAATGAAATTTTACAATCTTACGGAATCTTGGGTACGGGTAGTAAGTTTCAATTCCGTCCAAGCCGACTTTGATTAAATTTTTAACGAGATTGTCCAGACTGATTGCCCAATAACATGCCGGATGCGCAAGTACTGCAATTCCACCGGCTTCATGTATTGCGCTTATCAGTTTTTTGACATTTCTTTTTGGAATTAATCTCAGAACAACGC
>CAKVMU010000147.1 GCA_934773085.1 uncultured Candidatus Melainabacteria bacterium | reverse complement strand
ACATTAAGTATGTCACTTGTTGTTGCAATGCTTGCTACTTCTAATGTGCCGGTATGGGCTGCTGAGTTCAGTGATGGCAGTGATGTTGCTGTTGAGACTGAAGCTCCGGTCGCTGAAGCATTCTCCGATGCTGTAGATGCTGCTCCAGTTGTTGAAGATAATTCAGAAGATGTTGTATCTGCTCAGGCAGAAGATAGCAAATATACTGTAGCATTTAAAGACGTTCCGGAAAAAGCTGAATGGAGATTATCTCCAAGTAATTATGTAAAATTTAAAGTAAAAGTTACAAATCCTGCAGACTCAAATAATAATGTTACTGGACTTAAATATGTTGCATATGTAACAGATAATGGCGTTGATTATACGAGTCCAGCATCATTATCCGCAAGTGCAGATGGATATGCAGAGGTAGATGTTTCAAGTCTGTTCACACCTGAAAATGTTGGAAAAAAAGTTCGTGTACGTGTTTATGAAATAGATGCAACAAATAACGTGACTTGGTATGAAGATAGCGCAGATATCACTGTTGCAAAACAGACTTTAGCTGGAACTTTAGATTTAACTGGTGGTAACGTTAATGAAAGTACAGCCGTACATTATACTGGAAAAACAATTACAACTGTTCCATCAACAGCAACTGCCGAGAATGTTACATATGCATGGAATAACGGCAACTATAACTATAACGATTTGAAACATGATGGAACGACATCTGATGTAAAATTATCTGCATTTACAATTACTGGTGACGACCTTGTGAATTCTGTAGATGTATCTAAAAAAAATGTAACAGCAACTGCAGATATCGAAAGCAAATACTATGATGGTAAAGTTACTGTAACATATCAGATTTGGAGAAAAGTATTATCTACCGATGTAAATGATAAAAATTATATTGGAAATAACATTAAGGTAGAACTTCCAAAATATACTTATCAGTATACTGGAAATGCTATTAGAGTTAAATCTAAAGATATTACTGTTACAGACTTAAATACAGGAAAAGTTGTTGAAAATGCAGTGAATGATACTAATGGATATTATACTATCAGTTCATCTGGAAACGTAACCACAACTCCAACTGATGTAAATGTTACCTTAAAAGCAGAAGGCTCTCTTGCTAACTATACTGTATCTGGTTATGGTGCTATTAGTGCAAAAACAGCTGAAAAAGTTTCTGTTACTAAAAGAGATTTATCCGATACAGCTAACACAACTATTGAAATCAGTACTGTTACAACAGATGTTTTAGGTGCAAACAAGACAATTTCTGCTGGTGGATTAATGAATAACTTGACAATTAAGGATGCTGATGGATCTGATATTAATAAAAATTGTGTCAAGATTGACATGGGTGCATTAGAAAATCAGCCAGTAGTTATTGGTAATACGTATACAGTTACTGTCAAACCAGCTACAGGAAATACAAATGTTACAGGCTCACGTCAGGTTACTTTCAAAGTTCTTGCAAGAACAATTAGCAATGCAGCATTTACACCTGCTACAGGCGTTGATTTAACAAGTGCAGAATTATATACTGGTGAACAAATTACTAAAAATCTTACCAATATTACTACTGAAAATTTCGAAAGCAAGGTTGGTACATTAACAGATAAAAACGGTACAAAACTTATTGCTGGTGTTGACTATTCTGCAACATTAGAGTTCGGTGAAAACAAAAATGTTGGTGTTGCATCAAATCATACTGGTGGTAAGATTATCATCAAAGGTTTAGGCTCCTATGAAGGCAGTGAAAAAGTATTTGAATTTAACATTGATCCTCGTCAGGCAACTGATGTTGAAGTTCCAGAAAAAGTACTTTTTAATAGTGTAAACCAGGATGGTAAAGATTACGCAATTGTTCCTGCAGTTATCGCCAAATATGCAGGTGCTGATGGTAAAAATGTAAAATTAACTGTTCCTACAGATGATTACGAAATCACAAGTGAATTAGTTAAGAAAACTGGCACAGGAACAGGCTATAATGATTATACAGTTACAGACAAGAATGAAGCTGGAACTTACGTAAGAACTACTATTACTAAAAAAGCTAACACAACTAGCAATTTTGTAATTCCTGAAAAAACAAGTTCAACAAAATTATTTGCTGTTACTAAAATTGTAAACAAAGCTATTACTGATGCAGATATTCAGATGAATAAAACTACATATACCTACACAGGTAAAGAAGTATCTCTTGATTATAAAGTTGTTGTAGGTGGCGTAGAACTTGAAAAAGGTGTTGACTACGAAGAAACCATTACAAACGGTAAAAATGTTGGCGAAGGTGTTCTGACAATTACTGGCAAAGGTGACTATGACAATACAACTGCAAGTGCTAAATTTACAATCGAAGCAGCTAAAACAAGTGATCTTAAAGTAGCTGTTGTAAAAGGACGGGAAAGTACTTTTGTTTATAATGGAAAGCAGAAAAAACCTGTTATTGGAACTGATTTAAGCGTTACTCTGAATGGAGTAGATGTATCTGGCGAATTTGTCGTAAGCTATCCGACATCAAAAACTGCCAATGTTAATGTTGGAAAAGGCCAGATTACTTTAACACCTAAGAAAGATAACAAAAACTTCCAGGGTGTTGCAGACTTTACATTTGATATTACTGCTGCTACATTGAGTGGTGGAGACCTTAAAGTATTCAATGAAAGAAATGATGCTCTCAAAGATAATACTATTGCATCAACTTCAAATCCGTTATTCAAATACGATGGAACAGCACATACATTTGCAAAAACAACTTACACAAACACTGTTGCTTCACCGATGAAATTAACTGATAATGATTATGAAATCAGATATGCAGAAAATATTTCAGGTGTATCTGCTAGTGCTAATAGTACAACAAGCACAGGTTATATCTTCGTTGTAGCTAAAGGAAATTACAAGAATACAACTTATAGTCCAAGTGGTATTCCAGTCGTAAATGGTGTATATACTTTTGCAGATGGAAGCAAAATTGAAAATATCGTAGCAGCAAAGAAATTTGCAATTGCAAAACTTGCATTTGATAAAGACGATGTTACTATTTCCAATGGCTCTTATAAGGGTGGAAATAATGTAGATCCAGTGGTTACAGTCTCTTATAAAGGAAAAAAACTCGTACAGGATGTTGATTTTGAACTTGATTATACAGGTTTTACTCAGGATAGAACAAAAGTAACCAACGGAAAAACCTTGAAAGTAACCGTTAATGGAAAAGGTGGATATCGAGCAAATGGATTATTTACATTTACATGGGGAATTGATAAATTCGATTTTGCAAACGCAACTATCCTTGTAAGCGGTACAGATGCAGATCCTGTTATCAAAGTTATGAATGGCTCTTTATTGGTAGATGAGAAAGAGTATGATTTAACTGTAGCTGATGGTAAGGCAACTATCACAGCAACAAAAGATAACAAGAACTACACTGGAACTCAGACAGTAAATATCAAACACGAACTTGAAAAACCAGCAGCACCAACGATTAGCAGTGTTAAGGTTACTGGAAACAAGGCAACTGTTATCCTTTCTGATGAAGCAGAAGGCGCATCTGGATATGATTATGTAATCTCCACATCCAAAGATCCTTCTGATAAAGATGCACGTATCGATGTTGTTAAGAATCAGGTTCAGACAACAGCTAACTTCAAATATGTTCCACAGGGAACTTACTATGCATACTGCCATGCATGGACACGTGATGAGAATGGTAAGAAAGTATTTGGTGAATGGTCTAACAGCTATGCATTCTCTGTAACAGCGATCACACCGGATACACCAGAGATTCTCAGCGTTAAGACAAAAGGTTCTACAATCACAGTAACATATAAAGAATCTGCTAACTCTACAGGATATGACGTAGTTCTCGGAAAAGGTTCCAAGAAAGAACACGGAGAGACACGTCCATATCAGTATGGAAAATACAAAAAATTAAATGTTAAACCAGGTGTATGCAAAGCTGTATTCAAGAACATTCCTGCAGGAACATATTATGCAGGAGTACATTCCTGGAACAGAACAGCTTCTGAAAACGATAACAAAGTATTCAGTAAGTGGTCAAATCTGGAAACTGCTAAAGTTAAATAATCCATTTGGGTAATTAATACAGATTCCTAAAAAAGAAGGCTCAGGTCATTGCGACCGGGGCTTTCTTTTTATGTGCTTTTTTCCACACTCCCAGACAATTACATGATATAATCAACATACAGAACCCTTACTTAAAACATCTCTAATGAAAGGAAATCATGTATGAAGAAAAGAAAATCATGTTTTATCTGGCTCTTGTGCATTCTTCTCCTGGTCACAGTTTTACCTTCTGTAGATTTTACAGATGTCCAGGCAGCATCCGTCAGTAGTACTTTCACCGGGTGGAAAACCTTCGATGGAAAAAAATACTATTATAAGAATGGTAAAAAGCTGACAGACCTGCACAAAATCGGCAAGTATTATTATTGTTTTGCCGCAGACAGTACCATGCTTACAGGGTGGCATGATTATTCCGGGGCTCTTTGAGCCACCTGCCGTACCGTAATATTCAGGTGGCACAAACAACATTGGGGTCTGACCATCGAAAATAACCGGAAAGATAATAATCTCCACATAAAATGATTCTAAAATTTGTATAACA
>CAKVMU010000146.1 GCA_934773085.1 uncultured Candidatus Melainabacteria bacterium | reverse complement strand
ATTGTGATTAAGAATGTAGGAATAAATCCGACGAGAACCGGAATTCTTGACGTTGTAAGAAATATGGGTGGAAATATTGAAATCCTTAATCAACGTGTTGTTTCAGGAGAAGAATGCGCTGATATAAGAGTAAGATATACTGATTCGTTAATGGGATGCGTGATTGAAGGTGCAGATATTCCGAGATTGATAGATGAACTTCCGGTTATTGCAGTTTTAGGGTCTCAAGCTGAGGGGCAAACTGTGGTGAAAAATGCCGGAGATTTAAGAAATAAGGAGTCTGACAGAATATCTTGTTTGGTTAATGAGTTTAGAAAAATCGGGATGAATATAGAGGAAACTCCGGATGGGTTTGTTATTCAAAAATCTAAACTTCTTGGAGAGGCTGAACTTGAGAGTTTTCATGACCACATATTAGCAATGAGCTATTATGTAGCCGGTTTGATTTGTGAGAAAGAAATTGCCATAAACGGTTTTGAGTGGACAAAAATATCCTTTCCGGAGTTTGAAAATCTTATTAGTACTCTTGTTTAGAGAATTTTTTCTGCAGAACTGCCAGAATAAGGATTATAACGAACAAAATATAGGCTAAAGCGCAGGACTTGCCTATATCAAAATATTCGAATGCATATTTATAAATGGAATAAACGATAACATCTGTTGAATTGTTTGGTCCGCCTGATGTCATTACATAAATCAAATCAAATACTTGAAACGATGATATTGCGGTAACCAAGGTAACAAAATATGTGGTAGGTTTCAATAGCGGTAAAGTTATGTTCCAAAAAGTCTCCCGCTCTCCAGCTCCGTCAATTTTTGCAGCCTCATAAACATTTTGATTTATGGTCGAAAATCCGGTCAAAAATAAAACGACATTGTAACCAATTTGTTTCCACACAGAGACGAAAATAAGTACAGGCATTGCAAGATGGGTGCTGAATAGCCATGTGTAGTTTGTTTTTAATATTGAATTGACGGCACCTATATTTGGGTCAAAAATCCAAGACCATACAATAGCGATAACTACGGCAGGTGTGATGAACGGAATAAAGTAAATTGTCTTGAACCATTCTGCGCCACGAAGTTTCGTATTTAAAACAGATGCAATCAGTAATGGAATTATCACTGCAAAAATGGTCGTGCAAAGAGCGTATATTACGGTATTCATCAAAATCTGTTTGAATACCGGTTCTGTAAGCACGGCTTTATAATTACTTAGACCTGCATTTTCGATATTGTTCAATAAATCCCAATGAGTAAAACTTAGTGTAAAAGAGCATAAAATCGGAATTACAATAAAGATAAAAGTTCCGATTACAGCGGGTAATACAAAATAAATTCCCCACTTTTTTTCTGAAATTTTCTCTGTTTTGGATTTGGTTTTCATGTTATCATTATACTACAGCAAGAGGGCTAAGGGATATTTTTATATAGAGGAGTTAATAATATGTTGGATTTATCAGCATTCGGAAAAAATGATATAAGAGGCATTTATGGTGAGAATGTAACGGAAGAAGTCTTTTATTATACAGGCAGAGGCTTTGTAAAATATTTGGCTAAACAAACAGGAAAGAATAATTCAGAAATCTGGATTACAGTATGCAGAGATGCGAGATTACATTCACCGGCATTGTCAAAAGCGTTAGTAAAAGGAATCCTATCTACGGGCGCAAATGTTGTTGACATGGGCTTGGCACCGACGCCGTTAGGTTATTATTCTGAGGTTGTAGGTTTACCGCCTTATGTTACAAAATATACACAAGTAACCGGAGCAATGATTATTACAGCAAGTCATAACCCAAGCCAATACAACGGTATGAAGATGACTTATGCAAAACAATCTTTGAACGAAGAACAGATAAAAGAAGTAAAAACTCTTACAGAGGAAGAATATAACCTCCAAATGCCGGCTGCGCCAAGCGGAATTTATACAGAGTATGATTTGATTCCGGATTATATTGAAGTGATGGCTAAGAATTTCGGCAGAATTGGAGAAGGAATCAAGGTTGTAGTAGATAGTGCAAATGCAACCGGTGGAGTGGTTGCGCCAAAATTATACAGAGCAATGGGCTGCGAAGTTGTTGAACTATATTCTGTTCCTGACGGAAGATTTCCGCACCACCATCCAAATCCGAGTGATGAAAAAACTCTTCATGATATCAAAAAAGCTGTTGTTGAAAACAAGGCAGATTTGGGAATAGCGTTTGACGGTGATAGTGACAGAATCGGGGTTATTGATTCCGAAGGTCGTTCAATGACCGGCGATAAACTTCTCTTGATTTATGCTCAGGATATTATTAAAGAGTACAACGAAAAAGGAATAAAACCGTTTATTGTATCAGAGGTTAAATGCTCACAAGTTTTGTATGATACAATCGATGAACTTGGCGGTATTTCTGTGATGTGCAAAACAGGGCATGGCTATATCAAGTCAAAAATGAGAGAAGTTGGAGCTGTTCTTGCAGGTGAAATGAGCGGTCATACTTTCTTCAAAGATAAATATTACGGTTTTGATGATGCAATTTATGCAGGTTGCAGAATTATTGAAATCCTTGCAAATAAAAAACGTCAAAATCCGAACTTCAAGATTTCAGATATGCTAAAACCATTTGATGCAATATATTCTTCAAGTGAGGTAAGGCTGTCCTGCCCTAATTCTTTGAAGAAGTCAACTTTAGAAGCTTTTGAAAAGGTGATTAAAGAGAATCCGGATTTCTTTGGTTCAAAAATTAAAGATATTATTACATTGGACGGCATGAGGATTGTGTTTGATAAAGGATTTGCACTAATCAGACAAAGTAATACAGAACCTGTGTTTACTCTTCGTTTTGAGGCGGCAGACAAGGAAACTGCTCAACGATATGAAGATTTGATGGTTGAGAAACTTTTGGAAATCATAAAAGAAAGTGCTGTTTCAGCCTAGTTAGCACAAATTTTAATATAAATAGGATGATAAGTAAGGGTAGGTCTAATCGGACAAAGGTTAGAATACCCTTTCTCAAATTTTATAAGGTCACTTTTTGTCCAACCTTTGCTTTCAATAGCGTTAACACCGGTCAATTTGAGGTGTTGCAAAACATCTTTTGGGGTTTTAAAACTCATTACGTGGATTTCTTCATCAAGCTTTATGTCAAGGTCTTTAAATAATTCGGAGAGTTCTCTTGAGGAATAGTAGTTTAATCCTGTTCCCAACAGATTATAAATTTCTCTAAAATTCTCTTTCCCGAAAGTTGAGAAAATAAGTGTTCCGTTTTGATTAAGCATCTTTTTAAGTTTTCGAACGGTTGTTTCAAAGTTGTTTACCCACTGGAGTGCAGCGTTCGAAATTATTAAATCGTATTTTTTATCAGTGTCGTCTATATATTTTTCAATATCCGCTTCAAAAAACTCTATGTTTGGATTTATTTTATCAATATATTTTTTGCATTCACCGACAATATCAACTGCAGTATACTTTTCCCAATTTACATTGTTGGAAATCAATCCAGTTAATAAGCCTGTTCCGCAACCAATTTCAAGAATTTTTGGATACGTGTTTGTGTCTGTAAAATCCAAGAGCCTTTTAGCCATAATCTTTTGAATTTTAGCGTTTTCATCATAGCTTGGTAATGTTTTTGCAAATCTCGAGTGAATTAGTCCTTTGTTCATACAAGTTCGCTCCAACTTCTGAATCTTGCACAGTGACCACCTTGAATATTAGGCTCTTGATTCCAATAAGCGCACTGATTCTTTGTCGGTATGATTTTATCATTGTCACTTATGAATACTTTGTCATATTCAAAAGTTAAGTCTGCGCTGTATTCTTTTATTGCGGAAAGTTCTGATTTCTGATTCTCAAGAGTTCTGCTAACTTTTGGTAATTCTGCTTCCTCGGAATCAAACATGTTTTTGATAAACTTTGCTCTGCCGGTCTCATTAAATCCTCGGATAGTTAAATCATATATTCTTGGATTAATGCCGAATTTCGGGTCAATTGGTTTTAAAGTTCCGTTGACGGCAGTCTTGTTATTTAAAGGTTCCAGATCCTTTTTGAAAAGTGTTGCAATCATCACTCCCATTGACCAAGCGACAAGATTTTTCTCTTTGTAGCAGTCCAGAGTGCGGAAATCAAAATCCGTGTTTAAATTGTTGTAGTCATAGAACATAAGAACGTCAAAATCTGTAACATTCATATCGGAAACAACGTGTTCATCCATTCCCCATCCGTTGAAGAAAATTATAACCTTTTCATTATTTTTTCGATTAAGCCACTTATATTCCATACAAATATTATAGCACGGTGATGTGTTTTAGTTTTATCAATTTTTTTAGCGTGGTATGATTAAGAAGTATTAAGTAATAATAAGGAAGGAGAAAGTTTGATATGAGCCAGAGAATAGGTATTGATGTTGGCGGAACAAACGTAAAAATAGCATTGGTAAGTGATAAGGGTAAAATCATTTACTCAAATTCAATTCCTACACGTGCTGAAATGGGTTATGAATACACTGTTAACAGCATGAAGGATGCAATTAAAGATTTGTTAAAAGAAACAAAAATGAAAACTACCGATATAGAAGGTATGGGTTTTGGTTTCCCTGGACAAATCGATTGCCAAAAAGGTATTGTAAGACTTGCTCCTAATATTC
>CAKVMU010000145.1 GCA_934773085.1 uncultured Candidatus Melainabacteria bacterium | reverse complement strand
GGTTATAACTACGAATCCTGAACCATTGAAGGAAATCTTTGATTTTATGATGATTGGTGATGGAGAAGGAAATTTTACTAAAGTTCTTGAAATATTACGTGATAATTCTCGAGAGGAAGCTCTTGATAAGCTTTCAAAGATTGATGGTATTTATATTTCCGGCATGGATAGAGCTAAAAAAGTGACCGAAAATCTTGAAAATGTTATTTATACTCCGGTTTTATCAGAAAACAGTTATTTTAAGGATACTTTTGTTATAGAAGTTGCTAGGGGGTGTATGAACAGGTGTGCTTTTTGTACGGCTTCATATCTAAATTTACCGTTTAGAGCATATGATTATAGCAAAGTGATTGATGCAATTAATTTGGGCTTGGAACATACAAACAAAATAGCTCTTTTGGGTGCGCAAATAAGTGCTCATCCTGAATTTGATAAAATAATGAGTTATTTGGAAACTAAGATTGATGAAGGGAATGAAATTGAACTGGGTATATCTTCGCTAAGAACGGATTCTGTTACTCCTGAACTGGTACGAACTCTTGTTAAAGGCGGTCAAAGGACTTCTACTATTGCAATCGAGGCCGCATCAGAGCGTTTGCGAAAGTTTATAAATAAAAATATTACAGAAGAGCAAATAATGAATGCAGTGAAAGTTTCAAGGGAAAACGGACTTCGTGGATTAAAAATCTATTCAATGATAGGAATTCCGAATGAGACACAAGAAGATATTGAAGAATTCTTGAGATTAGCCAAGAAAATTAAGTCTGAAAACAAGGGGTTTGAAATAACTTTTTCGTTCTCTACATTTGTTCCAAAACCTCAAACGCCTTTTCAATGGTCTAAAAGAGAGGATTCTAAGATTCTTGAAAAAAGACAAAGGTTTTTAGAAAAAGAGTTGGCAAAAATCGGTGTGGGTTCTAAATTCTCAAGCATAAAGTGGGATTATTGGCAAACAATATTGTCTCGTGGTGATGATTCGTTGACTCCATTTTTAATAGAGGTCTACAAACGAGGTGGTAAAATTGGTGCGTACAAATCAGCAATGAAAGACTTGGGTTTAAATATTGATGATTTTGTAAACGGTTTGCCTCCGGAAAGTTCGCTTCCATGGGATGTTATTGAGAATTATCCGCCAAAACAGTTGCTTATAAACGAGTATAACAGGCTTCTCAGACGGTTATAAGTAACAATATTAAGATTTGTAAAGATTAAAACGGAATGTGAAATTGGGATTCTTGTATATACTTTATATATATGTAAGATGCAAAATAAGTTATAATCCCTTCCTTTCCCTAACCAAATTTTCCCGCTTCTCGCCTATATGAGAAGCGTTTTTATTGTTCAACTGTATAGGTTTTTTGCGGAATTTTTATTTTTGTAACCAAAGTTTTGAATTTTTCATCTTTATAAAGGTAAATTTCTATAGTGTAATTCGCTAATTCTTTTCTTGTAAACACATGCTTTTTGAATTTTACATCCGTTGTAATTGGTTCGTAACCGTTTGAGTAAAGCGGAGTATCTTTTGTCACAAGGTGCTGAGTGACTGTTTCTATCGGTTTGTCATCGCATGTAAGAACAAAATCTGCAAACATATTTGTGATATCAACATTTGAGGTGTTTAGGAAACTAAACGTGCCTTTTAGCGGATAAGAGAACCAGCTTTTCTTGATTTTAAATGTTTGAAGAGTTGTTTCAATATCGTTTTTGTAAACAACCTTTCTGTTAACAAACATATCAATAGAGTGAATTTTGTACCTGTAATATTTAGCTTGAGTCGGACGTCCGTCAAGGTCGGCAATTGTAGCGGCTTTCATTAGTGCATTACCGTATATGCCGTAGTCTATATGTTGCGGTATTTCGTCAAGCAATGGTTCGAGGTATTTAACAGAAGCTTCCGGATCAGAATCGGAAAGAACGATTGCAAGTTTATATCTGATTTGGAAATTATCCGGAGAATACTGTTCTGCTTTTTTTAAATATCTGACTGCATCGGAATTCATGTCGGATTTTACCATAACGTCGGCGGTTTGAATATATGCATTTACGATTCTGTTTTTAATGGATTCTTCTACTACTTTGTCACGTTTTGTGAATTTTGAATAGTAGAAATTAGCTTTTTCGTAGCTTTTTGCAGCAGAAAGGAATTTACTAATTGAGTAGAATTTGTCTCCCATTACTATATAGCTTCGTGCTTTTACTTTTATCAAATTTTTGTTGCTGTGGTCTGTTAGGTTGTCTAAAAGAGCGTTTGCCTTGTTAAATTTTTCTTGTGCTATAAGAACGCAAGCAAGTTTGTAATATGCTTTATAAGCCCCTGCAGGAGCTTTTTCTACGGCAAGTTCATAGGCTAATTGAGCATTTTTATAATCACCGGCTGTTTCATAAAGCTGTCCTACATGCATGCAGACAGTGTATTTTTTCTTTTGCAAATCGGTTAAGAAATCGGACTGTTGAATAAGCTGTTGAGCCATCTTTTTGTCCATTGTTTGTTGTTCTTGAACATCTGCATAAAGATTTTTAATCATCTCATTTCTGGCATGTATTGCAAGAACCGAAGTTAGTACGATACCAATACAGAAAGATACAGCAACTGTTCGCACATATTCCATTAATATCTGCTGCTTAGTTTTTTTTATATTGTATTTAGTTGTGCGTTTACGTTCCTTAATCATTTAATTCCTGTAAAGTTATAGAATTAGGTGTGCAAATTTCAGTAAGACGATTGTAAATATCATTCATAATTTTTTTATGACTGAGTTCAAAAGTTGAAGAGACTTTAGATTTTTCAGGGTTTTCAATTAATCTTTTTGCAGAAAAATCTTCCATGTTCTCAACGACAGAAACCAAATATTCGTGAATAGTTTTTACATCATCTCCGCTACAATAAACTGAAACTTTAAATCTTTTGGCTCTTTTTATACTTGTTGGGAGAATGCGTCTTTCAAAAACTCGTATTAAGGTTAGAACAGCAACGCTTAATACTGTTGCAATTATTGCAATATCATACATTCCGACACCGCAAGTCATCCCTATTGCAGCGCTTATCCACAGAGTGGCTGCAGTTGTTAAGCCGATAATCATAGGACCGTTTCTTAATACTGTGCCGGCGCCGATAAAACCAATACCAGTAACTATTTGTGCTGCGACCCTGCCGGTATCTCTAATCCCTGTTGCGTTGTCTATTATTACGTTGTCTCCGCCAGCGAAGGTTGGGAACCCGTATATAGATACGATTGTGAATATACATGCACCAAGGCAGACCAGAATATGAGTTCTGAGTCCTGCATATTTGTTTGTAAGTTCTCTTTCCAGACCCAATACAAAGCCCAATGCAAGAGCAACTGACAGTCTTATTATAAAATCAACACTGATTACTTCCATTAAAATCTCTCCCCTATATCTATCTATAATACAATATTAGACTAATTTTGACAATGTTTAATCTTCTTTATTAATTCATTTGCCAATACAGGAAGAGTTATTCCGGCAACGAAATAAAAATAAGTTGTTTTTACTGGGCAATAAAACCAATAGATATTAGCATTATTCTTAATGTCAAACGGAATGCCTTTAAACCATAAAATAGCGTATGTGATTATATTAAAGATTAGCAAATGATTTGCCATTATGTGATAAGTGTTTTCTCCGATTTTATGAAGAAAAGTCCAGTTTTTTATGTAATTCCAGCTAACTTCAATGATAAACAAACTTATCCAGATTCCGGTCAAACTTGTAAGTATAGGAACTATTAAAGTATCAAATTCTCCCCAAACCAAAACATAACTTAATCCTATTCCGTCTATTGGTGTGTAGTCTTGATTTGTTAGCCACAGTAAAGCTTGGATTGTTATTACTATGTAAAAAATCTTTGCGCTGAAGAGGTCATAATTCCCTTCAATTTTGGATTTATAAATATACCCAAGATGTACGAAAAGTAGTGAGAACATTGTTCTTAACAGGTACAGTATGTATAAATTTTCTCTAAATTTGCCAAGATAAACAGCTAGGATAGCCAGTATAAAGTATACAGGAGTTTTAAATTTTAGCTTGTTGAGGATGTGATACACGATAAGGGTAGTGAATAATTGAGGAACAAACCACAAAGGACAGGTTAAATCCAGTTGATGCCCTGTTAGGAACGGGATGACGAGTTCGTTATACCAATTTATGCTCATTCCCCAGAATTTTCCAACGAATGGCGCTATAGCGATAGTTATTCCTAAATACACTATAGAATATCCAATATAGGGTTTTAGCAGGCTATTGAATCTGCGTTTTACAAATTCAATAAAATTATACTTTTCATTAAAAAGCATTCCTGAAATAAAGAAAAATAACGCTAACTGAAATGAATATGGTGGAAATATCGGAATTAGTGAAAACTCGAGGTGTCCTGATACAACAAGCATAATTGCTAGTGCTTTAAGTAAGTTAATTTTATTTTTCATACCTATATTTATCTTCTTCTCTGATTTCTCTTATAACTCTACATGGATTTCCTGCTGCTATTACGTTTGCCGGAATATCTTTTGTTACAACACTTCCGGCTCCGATAACGGTATTATCTCCAATAGTAACTCCGCTCAGTACACTTACATTCCCTCCAAGCCAAACATTGTTTCCGATATTAATAGGAAACGCATA
>CAKVMU010000144.1 GCA_934773085.1 uncultured Candidatus Melainabacteria bacterium | reverse complement strand
TATGAAACGAGATGTTGCAAAAGATTTGCCGGATAAAGTTGAAAATATGGCATACTGCGAACTTACCGATGAGCAAAGAGACTTTTATCTTGAAGTTCTTGACAGTACGAAAGAAGAGTTGTTCAAAAGTATTGAACTTAACGGTCTTGAAAAGAGCAGAATGTCTATATTCTCAGCTCTTCTCAGACTTCGTCAAATCTGTTGTCACCCTAAACTTTATGACAAAGAACACGTTAAAGGTGTCATAAAATCTGGAAAATTTGAATACTTGAAAGGTATGTTAGAACAGATTATTCAAGAAAAACACAGAGTTCTTTTGTTCAGCCAATTTGTGGATATGCTTGATATTATTAAAGGATGGCTTGAAAGAGAAGGTATTCCTTATGAATACTTGACCGGTAAAACAAAAGACAGACAAGCTGCGGTTGAAAACTTTAATAGCAACCCGAATATTCCAATATTCTTAATCAGTTTGAAAGCCGGTGGTACAGGTTTGAACTTAACCGGAGCTGATTATGTTATTCATTATGACCCTTGGTGGAACCCTGCGGTTGAAGATCAGGCTACAGACAGAGCTTATCGTATCGGTCAAACTAAGAAAGTATTTGTTTACAGACTTATTACCAAAAATACGGTTGAGGAAAAGATTCAAAAACTTAAAACCAAGAAGAGAAATCTTGTTGACAGCGTAATTTCTATCGACAGAAATATTACAAAATCACTCACCATGGAAGATATTAAAGACATCTTCTCTGTTGATTAAAAATTTTTTAAACCTGGGCAAACGGGGTTTCCAGTGAATCAACTTTAACATCTACACGTCCCGGCAGGACTTGTTTGATGTTGTTTACCAAATCGTTGGTTGTGCTTACCCAGAACATAGATGATGTCATTATTCTTGTTGAATAACCGTTGATTTCCGGTAATTTGAACATAACAGGGTCGTCTCCGTGATATTTCGCAAGAATATTTTTGATTCCGCAAAGCTCTTCATACTTGATTTCGTCAAGCAGGCTCAACGTTACTATATTAGAATTGTCTACAGATTTAACATTCTCTACCACAACGCTAAGTTGGTCTTCTCCCCTGTGCTGAAGTCTGCCTGTTATTACGACTTTGTTTTCAGGTTGCAAAATATCACCGTATTCGAGTAGTTTTTTGTAAAAACAAACGGCATCAACTTTTCCGGACAAATCTTCAAGCGTTATGAATCTCAAAAATTTAGACGGGTCTTTTTTTGTCGGAATTTGTCGTGTTGCTGTGATTAGTCCACAAATAGTTACAACTTCATCTTCCGGAACCTCATTTAATTCGCTGATTCTGTGCGTAATTAGGAATTGAAGTTTGTCTCTAATTGCAAAAAGTGGGTGTGATGTGACGTAGAACCCAAGAAATTCTTTTTCAAATTGCTGCAACTCTTTGTCTGTATACTCTTCACTGCTTCCGACCAGTTGGTATTGAATTCCGGAAAAATCTTCGCTGTTTTCAACGGAGGCAAAAAGACTAACTTGTCCCATTGCTCTGTCTTTAGCTTCTTTCGACGTTACATCAAGAATGTGCTCGATGTTTTCAAATAATTGCTTACGGCTTTTTTCTATGTTAGAAAATGCGCCGGCTTTAATCAAACCTTCAAGAGATTTTTTGTTTACAAACTTTGCATCCACTCTCTTGCAAAAATCGAAAATGCTTGTGAATTCGCCGTTTTCGTCACGTTCTCTGATAATAGCTTCGCAAACAGGCTCTCCGACTTGTTTGATTGCAGCAAGACCAAAACGTATGTTTTCGCCGTCAGGCGCATATTCCAAGAAAGATTTGTTTACATCTGGCGGTAAAACTTTTATGCCGTATTTCAATGCTTCTTCAATATATAACTGAGTTTGGTCTTTGTTGTCAGAGACACTTGATAGTAATGCTGAAAAATATTCAACAGGATAATGTGTTTTTAAATACGCTGTTTGATAAGCAACAAACGCATATGCAGCAGAGTGTGACCTGTTGAAACAGTAAGAAGCAAATGCCAAAATCTGGTTAAACAGTTTTTCCGCATCTTCTTTTTTCATGTTGTGTTTCGCAGATGCTTCAATGAATTTGCCTCTTTGCTCTTCCATTGTTTTAAGGTCTTTTTTACCCATCATACGACGGACTTGGTCCGCTTGACCGAGTGAGTAATCAGCAAGAACCTGAAATACTTGCATAATCTGTTCTTGATATACAATAGTACCGTAAGTATCTTTTAATACCGGCTCCAGAAGTGGATGTGCGTATGTAATTTCTTGTTTTCCGTGTTTTCTGGCTACAAAGTCATCAACCATTCCTGAACCCAATGGACCCGGACGGAAAAGTGCAACTAACGCACCTAAATCTTCAAAAACGTCAGGTTTAAGGCGTTTTACCAGATTCATCATTCCTTGAGATTCAAGTTGGAATACCCCGATTGTTTCTCCACGAACAAGCATATCATAGGTTGGTTTATCATCAAGCGGAATGTTGTTTATATCAACATCTATTCCACGGTATTTTTTTACCATTTTGCAGGTTTTCGTAATCATGGTTAAGTTTCTTAACCCCAAAAAGTCCATTTTTAATAGGTCAAGAACTTCTGTTGCTTCATGTTTTGGATAACCGGTTTGAACAATACCATCTTTTGACGGTTGCACCGGCAAAATTGTGTCTAAAGGTGCGTGAGAAATGATTACGCCGGCTGCGTGTGTACCGGTTCCGCATTTCAGACCTTCAATTGCGACAGCCATATCAACCCAACGTTTGAAGCTGATTGCTTGCCCGCTATCCGGATTGATAATTTGGTAGTCTTCGTCGTATAACTTTTTAAAATCTGAAGTTCCTTCGGCTGAAATAATATCTCTCAGCCATTCTGCTTTAGGGTTCGTTGCTCTTGCGACATCCAGTGCAGGTTCAATTAGCCCTGTAATTCTGTTACTTTCTGCAAACGGAACTTGCAATACACGCCCAACTCCTTTAAAAGCTGCTTTTGGAGCATAGGTTGAGAATGTAATGATTTGGCAGACTTTGTCTTCTCCATATTTTTTCGTAACGTAATCAATGACTTCACTACGTCTGTCGATACAAAAGTCGATATCAATATCTGGCATTGTGAAACGTTCTGGGTTCAAGAATCTTTCGAACAATAGTTTGTGGTAAATCGGGTCGATATCCGTGATTTCTAATGCGTATGCAACTACGGAACCTGCAGCGGAACCTCTACCCGGTCCGACAGGAATATCGTGAGTTTTTGCAAAGTGAATGAAATCCCATGTAATCATAAAATATGCTGGGAATCCCATTTGGTTGATAACTCCAAGTTCGTACTTTGTACGTTCAACAATATTTTCCGGAATAGGGTCGCCGTAACGTTTTTTCAAACCTTCAAATACGATGTGTTCCAAATAATTTTCAATACCTTGGATGTATTTTGCTTCTTCCAAGACATCCGCTGTTGAATCTGTTTTGTTTTTCTTCTTTAAACGCTCAATGATTTTAGGGTCGACATCATCTGATGTGAATATGAATTCATCCGGAACATCGTAATGTGGCAAAGGTGCGTTGTGTAATTCTATTTCTACATTACACTTATTTGCAACTTCTTCTGTGTTTTTGCAACATTGTTCAAAAGTTTCGTCATCCATCCAAGAGAAAGCTTGGCGCATTTCTTCTTTAGTTTTTACGTAGAATTCATTGTTTGGGAAGTGAAAACGTTTTTCGTCATCCTTGTTCGCATTCGTTTGTAAACATAACAGCGTGTCTTGAGCATCTGCATCAGCTTTTGTTAAATAGTGTGAGTCATTTGTGATAATAAGCTTAATGTCAAGCTCTTTTGCAATTCTTATTAAATCAGGGTTTGTGCGTTTTTGTTCTTCCAGATTATGGTCTTGAAGCTCTATGTAATAGTCATCTCCAAATAATTCTTTATAACGTTTTGCAACTTCTTTGGCTTGTTCGTATTCGTTTTTTAGCAGGTGTTGCAGAACCTCACCACCAAGACAGGCAGAAGCACAGACAAGTCCTTCGTGGTACTCTTTAAGAAGCTCAAAGTTGATTCTTGGCTTGTAGTAGAAACCTTCGCACCAAGCCGTAGAAACAAGCTTGATTAAATTTTTGTAACCTTTATTATCTTTTGCAATCAATATTAAGTGGTATAAAGGGTTGTTGGCACTGTCGTGAACGTGAATATCACCTGTGTTTACATAAAACTCACAACCGATAAGCGGGTTAATTCCTTCGTGCTTAGCTTTTTCATAAAATTCAATCGCAGAGTACATTACACCGTGGTCAGTGATTGCAATGGCAGGAAGTCCGGCCTCTTTGGCATATTTAACCAAATCTCCGACTCTTATCATACCATCTAATAAAGAATATTCTGTGTGTAAGTGAAGTGGAATTAACATTGTCATAGCTACAGTTTAGCACAGAAGATTATTAAGGATTGTAAAACTTGCCCTGCGAATAGTTGTAGTATGCGGTAAATCTTTGATTTACCGCATACATAGATTCTTGGTCACTCAAAAACAAAAAGCTAGTAGTTCTGACCAACAAGCCCAATATATTTACCCCCCATCTCATTATGATGTTAGGAATGAGTTATATTGGTTTTTCATATTAGAGATAATCATATCCATAGACTGGAATTTATTTTCCAA
>CAKVMU010000143.1 GCA_934773085.1 uncultured Candidatus Melainabacteria bacterium | reverse complement strand
ATCAAAAGATCACCCTTTTGAACCTCGATTATTTTAAGAACTTCTTCATACGGATTTTGCAAAGAATGTATCGCCTTCACAGGAATATCAACACTATGTCCCGGGCTCAAAATGTATTCCTTACCTTCTAAAAGAACTTTTGCTTTTCCTTCTAAAACAACCCAATGTTCGCTCCTGTGATTATGCGATTGCACTGACAATTTTTGCGCAGGATTTACCTGAATCATTTTAGTCAAAAATCCCTTACCTTGAGCCAACACAGTGTAATATCCCCAAGGTCTGTACACGGTTTTGTGTACAAGATGAGTATTATCATTTTGTTTTTTCAATGTATCAAAAATCTTTTTGACATCTTGTGATTTGTCCGCTTTACAAGCAAGAATGGCATCTTCTGTCTCAACAAGAATAATATCCTCCAAACCAATCGTTGCAACCAGTTTTGAGGAAGAATATACAAAAGAATTCTTAGAGCCTTCGTCTAAAACATGTCCGATTTTAACATTACCGTTCTCGTCTTTTTTACTCACATCATAAATAGATTTCCAACTGCCTAAGTCATTCCAATCACTCTTTAAAACAACCATTGCAACTTTGTCTGATTTTTCCATAACCGCATAGTCAATAGATATGTTTGGCATTTTATCATATTCGGTAAACGGAATTTCATCAGTCTGAGAAAAATCAAACGCATTTAACTTACTGTATATTTCAGGAGCACATTTTGCAGCCTCTTCCAATAAAACAGATGCTTTAAACATAAATATGCCGCCGTTCCAGAAGTAATTTCCGTCTTCAACATATTTTTTTGCCAATTCTGCATTTGGTTTTTCCACAAACTTATTATTTGCACTGTTTATGTAACCGTAACCAGTTTCCGGATAGGTTGGTTTTATCCCGAATGTTACGATTTTACCTTCCTGTGCAAGTTTTTCACCTTCTTTTACAGTTTCTGCAAAACCTTTTACATCTTTTATCATATGGTCTGATGGAACTACCAAAATAATTGGGTCAGTTTTAGATTTTTCCATCACATATTTTGAACCCAAAACAATCGCCGGAGCGGTATTTTTGGATATAGGTTCGGACAATACAATCGGATGTTCCGTGATAGATGATAACTGATATTTAACATTAGAAAAATGCTTAACTCCAGTCATACTTATTATATTTTGAGGTTTAATACACTCTTTCAGTCTGTCAAAAGTGGCTTGCAACAAACTTTCAGTATTTTGAATATTCAAAAGTTGTTTTGGATACAGCTCTCTGGACAATGGCCAAAGTCTGCTGCCGGAACCTCCGGCTAGGATTAAACCGTAAATATTAGACATTTACTTCTCCCCCATTAAATTGCATTTCATATAAATATCTGTATCTGCCGCCTTCTTTTGCGATAAGCTCATCGTGAGAACCCAACTCAACCAACTCACCCTCGTTTAGAACCGCAATGCGATTTGCATTATGGATTGTTGACAATCTGTGAGCAATGACGAAAACAGTTTTGTTTTTCATTAAGTTATCCAAGGCTTTTTGAACTATCGCTTCTGATTCATTATCCAAAGCAGAAGTTGCTTCGTCCAAAATTACAATTGGTGCATTTTTAATTAAGGCTCTCGCTATAGCAACCCTTTGTCTTTGACCACCGGATAAAGAAGCACCTCTTTCGCCGACAACAGTATTTATTCCTTCCGGAAGCGTATCTAAGAATTCATCCAAATGAGCTAACGTCACTGCATTCTGAATTTCTGCATCGGTAGCGTTAGGTCTGCCCATCAGAATATTTTCTTTTATTGTTCCTGAGAACAAGTAGTTATCTTGGAATACAAATGATATTGAGTTTCGTAAACTAACTAAATCGTATTCTCTGATATCAGTACCGTTTATAGTTATTGAACCGGATTTTACATCGTAAAATCTTGGAATAAGGTTTACCACTGTGGATTTTCCGCCACCGGAGTTACCAACCAAAGCAATCGTTTCATTCGGTTTAACAGACAAGTTAAAATCTTTCAAAACAGGAATGCCTGCATTATATTCAAAATAAACATGGTTAAACTGAACACCACCATCAACGTTTTTCAACTCTTTTGCGTTTGGTTCATTTTTAATTTCAGGAACCAAATCAAACAATTCAAATACACGTGCCATTGAAACGAATGTACTTTGCAAGCTTGTTAATGTTAAACCAAGAGTTTTAGTTGGCTTATAGAGAAGCAACAAAGATGTTACAAAAGATGCAAAACTTCCGGCAGTCATTTCACCTGAAAGTATCAAGCCATTTCCATAGTTCATTACAATAGCAATACCGATTGAGCATATAAAATACATAATCGGAGACATCCAACCAACTCTCTTTGTCAAAGACATTGCCAAATTAAATTGCTGATGAATTTGTGATTCAAACTTGTGGTTTTGATTTTCTTGCAAATTGTATGCTGTTATAATTTTGTTTCCTGCACAAGTCTCGTTAAAGTTGGTTGTCATATTTCCGCCAACGACCATTGATGCATTGGAAACACTCTTAATTTTCTTCTTGATGAAAGTTACCGGAGTAATTGCAATTGCCATAACACCGACACCGATAATCGCAAGTTTCCAAGAGTTTACAAGTAAAACAACAACAAGCGCAACAAGTTCAAACGCTGATAAGATAAAAGTTTTGATTGTTTCTATTAACTTTTTGGATGCCTGATCCGGATCTGACAAGAATCTGCTCAATACAAGACCAGAAGAGTTTATATCATAGAATCTTGTATCCATTGAAGTTAAACGTCTAAACAAATCAACTTTTAGGTTGTTGGACATTTTATTACCCGTCCACTCTGTAAGGTAGTTACAAAGATACTTCAACAAACCTTGTATCAGGGCAAACATTACAATTGCAAACGGTATAAATTTTATAAAAAATGCTTGCAGTTTTACGGTATGTCCCATAAATTCAAACACTTGAGCTTCGTTTCCGTTTACAACAAAGTCCATATATGGGCGTAGCGAAAAAGCAACAACCCCGTCTAATAAACCTAACGGAATAGCCAATAATAACAACAATACTGAACGTCCCAAAACAGTTTTTATATACGGGAACATTTTCTTCAATAAATAACCATATCTAAAAGCATCTTTTGTATCTGTGCTTTTTAACTTAAGTAACGATTCTTCCATTAAACTCCTCTTTACTCCAAATGTGTAATAATCACTTAAACAGTTTACCATGAACAATTTTTTTTTTCTTTTATTTAACTTAAATCTTTGCTATAATTAACAAAAAACAAAAAAACATGAAGATATATTATAAAGCAACATATACATACAAGCTGTTCAAACTCTTTATGACAGAGATTCAAGACTTCGTCTCTACGGTTGGAGAGATTGTAACTTACGGTATTGAATTTCTGAAAGGTTTAAAAAACTCAAGCACTTCATATAAGGAAGTTATAGAACAATGCTCACGGTTCGGAATTTCATCATTGCCGATAACCCTCTCCATTGTAGGAATGACTTCCATAATTATATCAATGCAAGTTGCTGGCGAAATGGTTAAACAAGGCGGAGGCAATTTCGTCGGAATGTTGATTGCAATTCTCACCGTGAGAGAAGAAGGCGCTATTATGGCAGGTTTCGCCATAATATCAATGATAGGTTCTTCGCTTGCCTCAGAAATCGCAACAATGAAAGTTACGGAACAGATTGATGCAATTAGAGTTTTAAAGGTAAATCCGATTCAATACCTTTTCACACCAAGAATTATTGCCGGAACACTGATGATGCCTTTAGTCGTCATTGTTGCATCTTTATTCGGAATTATCGGCGGCGCTGTCGCTGCGAACATAACCTCAGAACTTTCATACAAAGCGTATTTTGACTCCGTATGGTCAGGACTTTGTATGCATGACATAAATGTATGTATTCTCAAAGCTATAAGTTTCGGGTTTACAATTGCGCTAATCAGTTGTTCCTGCGGAATGGGTGCAAAAGATGGGGCAAAAGGAGTTGGTATTGCAACAACAAAAGCGGTTGTATGGTCTTTTGTTGCAATCGTAATCCTTGATTTGATATTTGCAGCAGTATATTTTTACTAAAAATAAGGCATAAAAATGGGCATAGAAGTTAAAAATTTAGTTAAAACATTTGATAAAAAGACAATTATAGATAATATATCTTTCAAAGTTGATGACGGCAAAATTCTTTCTATAATAGGTTTCAGCGGTTCCGGAAAAAGCACCGTGCTAAAACTTATAAGCGGATTATTAGAAAAAGATTCCGGCGAAATCATCACAACAGGTGGCGATATCGCAATGGTATTTCAATATTCTGCGCTGTTTGACTCTATGAACGTATTTGATAACATATCTTTTGCTCTGCAAGAAAGAAAAGATTTGAGAGGCAAATACACAAGAAAAGAGTTAGAAAAAATCGTTGCCGAAAAACTTGAACTTGTAGGACTTTCCGGTATTGAGAACAAATTTCCGTCCGAATTATCTGGTGGCATGCAAAAACGTGTAAGTTTTGCACGTGCAATTGTAACAGAACCGAAAATCATCTTGTACGACGAACCTACCGCCGGCTTAGACCCAATTTCATCTACTCTTATTGAAGACTATATCGTAAGACTTAAAAATGAAACCAACGCAGCTTCGATAGTCGTAACTCACCAAATGTCCACAATTCAAAGGACGTCAGATTCTGTATTGATGTTGTATAATGGAAAAGTGGTTTTTGAGGGAACTCCTCATGACC
>CAKVMU010000142.1 GCA_934773085.1 uncultured Candidatus Melainabacteria bacterium | reverse complement strand
ATATTTTGTGCTGTTGTTCTGGTGTTAACTACGTCTTTTAAATCAATTGCGAATTTTGACTGTTCAACGGCTCCGACACCTGACATTGCAGCTCCGGACACACCCATTGCGACACAGGCAATTGCATAAACGTTAAATCCCATGCTGCTTGCTGCTGCGATACCCGCTTCAATTGAAGCTTGAACGCCGGATGCAACATTCAAACTTTGAGAAGCCGCTTCTACAATACAAAGAGTTCTTGTTGCTTGGTCATAGCTTTCGCACAAGTCAGTTAAACCTTGTATACTAGCCAATGTTTCTGCAACGCTATCATAATCTCCTTGTTTAGATTCGATTTCATCGCTTGCTACCAATATTTCATCTTGGCTTTTGTCGCTAAGTGAAGTAATCTCTTCTCCGGCAGTTTTTAAATTTCTTGCCGTACCTTTTAAGAGTGCTTTGTCACTATCACTTACAGACTCTCCGCTTGCAACTCTTGCCATGAGGATTTTGTAAGAAGCCATATTTTTAACATATTTTTCTTGTTTATTCGCAATTTCTTGATTGCTGTCTTCTGTAGCTTCTGTTGCCTGTTCAGACAACTCTGTAATCTCTGCTTCTTTTTCTTCAAGTGTTACTTCCTGACCGGAAATAGTACTCTGCGCTTCAATAATTTGCTGAGCAAGTTCTTCAAGAGCATCGTGTTCTTTTTTATTAGGTTTTGTTGTTGTATATAAAATTCCGGCTGCAAGTGATAGTGGTACAGTAATCATCCATCCGGCAAACTTTGTAGCTTTTTTTGCTGTTTCACTCGTTGTATGTTCGGCAGCTCTTGCTGTGACAAGTTCTGTAGATTTTTCTGATGCTACTTTAGCGGCTTTATCCGCTGCATTTTGAGCTATAGTCGCCTCTATTGCTCTTCCACTTGCAAGTCCTAACCCTTCTCTTACTGATGTTTTTACACCTTCTTCGGCTGCAATTTTTGCAGCTTGCGTAGCGGCGCTTTTAGCGACCATTTCAGCTGTTTGTGCCGCAAAATATTCTCCGGATTTTTTTATGACTGTTTCTGCAGCTTTTTCTGCGGCTTTTGTTGCAGTTTTTATAGCTACATCCGTGGCGATGGAAACAGTAGCACTCAATACACCACTGCCAGCCGCAAGAGTTGAGTTTGCTGCATTACTAATTTTATTCTTAGTAGTATCTCCATTATGACCGGATTTGTCTGCTGCATCATCCCAGCCTTCATGGTACGAAATATCCCATTCATCGTCGTCAAGCTTATATTCTGTGTTATCTTGACTTGCAACGGAAATCCAGTGTGCAATATTTTTGTTCCACTTTTCTTGAATAGCTTGCATATCTTCATCAGAGATATTTAGTGTGTTATTTTCATACTTGTAGTTGTACCAACAGCTATAAGCATATTCACTGGATCTTTGTGCTCTTGCGGCATCGAATGCATTTCCGATGATAGCCATAGATTACTCCTTAAAATTGTTCCCTTTAATATCTACTACGGCATTTTTTTTATAAACTTTAATATTTAAAATAAAGTTTTACAAAACGTAACATAATAAGCAAGAAAAAAGCCGCTTCGTTGCGGCGTAACTCTCGTTAGATAAAGGAGTGGAGGAGAAAATAAAGAAAAGAGATTATACTTTATATATTCCACAATATATACTTATGATAACGCTTTTATATCATTTCTTTACAAAAATTTACAATATACCTCTAAAACCCTTGTATTTATGCATTTTTATTTGATGTATAATATGTGTACGAAAAAGGGAGAAGAGTTATGATTAATGTTGCAGTTTGCGGTGCAAATGGAAAAATGGGACAAGAGGTTGTAAAAGCTGTTGATGCGGCAGAAGATATGACTGTTGCCGCAAAAATAGATATATTTAACGGTGAATTCGCTTCTATAAAAGATGCGCATGAGTCGGTTAAGATTGATGTTTTGGTTGATTTTACGCAACCTTCATCAATATATGAAAATGCCTTATATTGCCTTAATAACAATATAAACATAGTTATAGGAACAACAGGCTTGTCCGACTCGCAGATTGCTGAATTGAAAGCTTTGAGTGCTAAAAATTCAATTGGTTGTTTGATTGCACCAAACTTCTCAACGGGTGCTGTTTTGTTAATGAAATTTGCGCAAATGGCAGCAAAATATTTTGATAACGCTGAAATTATTGAACTTCACCATAATCAAAAGAAAGATGCTCCATCAGGTACGGCTGTTAAGACAGCATTAATGATGGGTGAGAGCAATAAAGATTTTACTTCCGGTAATTGCCCTGAAAAAGAAACAATAGAAGGTGCTCGAGGGGCAGTTGCATACAATAACATTCATATACATTCTGTTCGTATGCCAGGGTATATTGCATCTCAGGAAGTTTTGCTAGGTGCTGCCGGACAAATCTTAACAATGCGACATGATTCAATGAACAGAGAGTGTTATATGCCGGGCGTTTTGATGGCAGTCAGGTACTTAAATGAAAATGGCGGCTTCGTTTACGGACTTGAAAATATTATGGAATAGACCATACAAGGGAGAAAACAATGAATAAACCAAATATTGCAATATTAGGTGCTACCGGAGTTGTAGGACGTGAGATAACAAAGATTACGGATGAACTTGGAGTAGATTTTGAATCTATTAAATTCCTTTCAAGTGCAAAAAGTGCCGGTTCAAAAATTCAATTCAAAGGTAAAGAATACACTGTGGAAGAAGCAACACCGCAATCTTTTGACGGCATAAATATTGTAATGGCATCAGCAGGAGGTTCTACTAGTCAGAAATTTGCTCCAGAAATCGTAAAACGTGGAGGAGTATTGATAGATAATTCTTCTGCATTCAGAATGGATAAAGATGTTCCGCTAGTAATTTCCGGTGTTAATGACGAGGATTTAAGAAATCATAAGGGAATTATTGCAAATCCAAATTGTTCAACATCGCAGTTAATGTTGGTTTTGGAGCCGTTAAATAAAAAATTCGGCATAAAAAGGCTTATTGTATCAACCTATCAAGCAGTATCCGGAGCAGGATTAGCTGCAATTAACGAGTTGAAAGCAGATACTGAGGCAAACTTGAAGGGCGAAAAATTCGAAAACAAATGTTTTAAAAAACCTATATCTTTTAACGTAATCCCGCAAATTGACGTATTTTGTGAAAACGGTTACACAAAAGAAGAGATGAAGGTTGTTAATGAAACAAGAAAAATCTTGCATTTGTCAGAAAATATTCCTATTTCTTGTACTGCAGCAAGAGTTCCTGTTTTTAATGGTCACTCAGAAGCTGTGGATGTTGAGTTTGAAAACAAGGTTGAGCCGAATGAAGTTCGTGAGATTTTAAAAAATTCTTTCGGAGTAGAAGTTATTGATAATCCGGATAATTATGAATATCCGACAACTCGTGATGCAAGCGGAGTTAACCCTGTGTTTGTCGGACGTATAAGAAAAAATTTGGCGTTTGAGAACGGCATTTCACTATGGTGCGTGGCTGATAATTTGAGAATTGGTGCAGCATTGAATACTGTCAGAATTTGTAAAAAAGTTATTGAAATGGGGCTTTATTAATGGGTAGAATGGTTTCAAAGGAAGAGATAATAAAAATTGTTCGTGATGGTCAGGCACAAGGCAAAACTTATGCAGCAACAAATGGTTGTTTTGATATTTTGCATGTCGGACATGTTCGTTATTTACAAAAATCGAAATCTTTTGCTGACTATTTGATTGTTATGTTAAATTCTGATTCTTCCGTAAAAGCAATTAAAGGCGAAGACAGACCTATTAATAATGAGTCAGACAGAGCGGAATTGTTAAGCGCTTTGAGCTGTGTAGATTATGTGGTATTATTTGAAGAGAAGTCCCCTGCAAAGTTGTTAGGTGACATAAAACCGGATGTTTACACAAAGGGAGCTGATTATACTCTGGAGACATTGCCGGAAAGGGATGTTGTATTAAAAAACAATATCAAAGCGGAATTCATTGAATTCGTTCAAGGCAAATCCACAACAAACGTGATAAATAAGATTAATTCAAAATAGATAAGAATAAAGGAGTTTACTATGAAAACATTTACATTGGAACAGATTGCGCAAATAACTGGCGGATTGCTTTCAAAAGAAAAGGATGTTGCAATTACTAACATTGCGCCTCCGGCTTTGGCTGATGAAAATACTTTGGCTCTTGCCTTAGGAGAAGATGAAATCGCTAACCTTGCAAGTACAAAAGCTAAAGCTGCACTTGTTCCGTTAGGTGTAAATATAGACGGTTTTACAACTATTGAAGTTGAAAGACCACGTCTTGCTATGATGAAATTGATTACAATGTTCTATGAAGAACCGCATGTTAATTCCGGTGTTCATCCTTCTGCGGTTGTTCATCCTTCTGCAAAGTTAGGTCAAAATGTTTCATTGGGTGCTAATGTTGTAGTTGGTGAAAATGCTCAAATTGGTGACAATACAAAGATTTTACCAAATTGCTATATTGGTAATGGTGCTGTAATTGGTAACAAATGTTTCTTCCACGCAGGAGTTAACATTGGTGACAGAGTTAAAGTTGGAAATGATGTAATTCTGCACCACGGAGTATCATTGGGTGCTGACGGATTTAGCTTTGTAACAGAAAATCCAAACAACATTGAACAAGCAAGAAAAGACGGTGAAATCCGTGAAAATGATGTAGAACAAGTTATTTTCAAGATTCCTTCAATTGGCTCCGTTGTAATTGGAAACAATGTTGAAATTGGTGCAAATACAGCTATTGACAGAGGAACTATTGAAAACACGGTTGTTGGTGATAACACTAAGATTGATGACTTGGTTATGATTGGTCATAACTGCAGAATCGGTAAAGGTTGTATG
>CAKVMU010000141.1 GCA_934773085.1 uncultured Candidatus Melainabacteria bacterium | reverse complement strand
GTTGAAATTGAAATTCCTGATGAATTCACAGGTACAATCATCGGTGACATTTCAAGAAGACGTGGACGTGTTGAAGGTCAAGAACCACAAGGCAACACAGGTAACGTAATTGTTAGAGCACTTGTTCCGTTGGCTAACATGTTCGGTTACGCAACTGACTTGAGATCCAACACTCAAGGTCGTGGTACATTCTCTATGGAATTCCACAACTACGAACAAGTTCCTGCTAACATCGAAAAAGAAATTATTGAGAAGTCTGGTGCATCTAAGTAGTTTCTTTGAGAATAAATTCAATACGGGCGGTCAGTATTCTGACCGCCCGTATTTGTTATGTTTTTAATAAAGTTTTGTAAATAATACTCGAAAAAATAGCAAAAATTATTTTTAGGCACATTATAATTACTAAAAGGAACGGGGATATTACATAAAAATTATTAACTGAAATGAATACATTGATGACAAATGAGGTTCATAATTAATGATTATAAACAAAATTCAGAATAATCAAATTTCATATAAATCACAACCTTCTCCAAAGGAAAAAATTAGTGATAATTGGACATATCTTACCGGATTGATAACTCTTCCGGTAGGAGGTTATCTGGGTTGGAAAAATTGTAGAGATAAATTTGAAAAAGAACATAAACTACTACTTGGCGAAAAAGAACAAGAAACTATTAAATCAATGGATTTAGTACCTGAGAGTGAGGTATGTCTAAAAAAACAAAATGCATTACTAGAAAAACTTAAGGAATTGGAGCCGGAAAGAAAACGAATCCTTGAAGAATTAGATGATATGAGTATACCTGAATCAAAACTTAGGTATAATTTACAAACATCTTGTTCTGATAAGATTTTAAGATTTAAAGAGGGCTTTCCTACAGAAATGCCTAACTGTATTATGCTTGTAGGGGAATCTTCAGACTTCGGATTGAGCCTTTATGATTGGCTATGTACACAAAGCAAATCTCAACATACGATAATTGAAGGTAATACTATAAAAAATTTAACAGAGTACATGGAAAAGAATCAGAAACCAATTAAGGGAAAATGGAATTTAGTTTTTGCGAAAAATTTGGACCATTACATAAATATACAAAAAGCAACCTCAAAAGAAATTGCAGCGATGAAAGACCTCATGTCTAACTGTGCCGAAGACAGTGCAACTACAATTATTTTCCAAACAAAAGATCCTTCACAACTTGATTCTATTACGATTCAGCCTCATCGGGTGAGTAAACGACTTAATATTAATAATATTGATAAAAAGAAGTTCTTTGAGTATGAACGATTAAAAGAAAAAGAAAAAGAGATTTTTGAAGAAATGAAACCTTATGAAAAACGCTTAAACGAGATTTCAGAGCAAATTCAGAAGGTTCATAATTTAGATGCAAAAATTAAGGAATTGGAAAATAATAAAAATTTTAACAAAGGAATTGCATTTGGAGTCATTGCAGGTGCAATGATTAGTGGATGTTTGATATTAATTAATAAATTTATAACAAAAGGAAGGAATAAGAAAAATGCTAATGCCAATTAATGGAGTCTATCAGACGAATTATTCAAATAAACAATCAAAATAACGCATTGAGTTTGGATTATTCTGACCGCCCGTATTTGTTGTAAAATTGTTGTATGGACATTTTTGTAATAGAAATAGTTGATGCGGATAACGTTCACAAAGAACTTCTACAAAGTTTCCAAAAACGTGAAATTTCTAATCCTGAAAGGTGGAATGCTCATTGTTTTTCATACTTGATGATTGATAGAATTCTGCGAGATTTTTATAATATTGAAGAACGTGAAATTGTGTTTGACGGGAAAAAACCGGTTCTTAAAACAGGAGAAAAACATTTTTCGCTCTCTCATTCCGGCGGTTTGGTTGCATTAGCGTTCTCTGATTATAATTGCGGAGTGGATATTGAACAAATCAAATTACGGGATTTCGAAAATATTTCTAAAAGAATGGGGTTTAAATGTGAAACTTTAGGAGAGTTTTACGATTGTTGGACAAGATATGAGGCTGAATACAAGCTCTCGGTTCCTTCTCAGAGAACAAAAACATTCAAGCTTGAAGGTTACTCATTGTCCGCAACATCCACCAATATAAAAGAAGACTTTGAAATCTATATGCAAAGCGGAGAAATTATTCCATAAAAAAAGAACCCTTGATGGGTTCTCTTTTTTATTAGTATAATCCTTACATAGAAACTCTGTCTTTGATTTCTTCCATCTTGTGGTCTGCAAGTCTGGAATCACCTTTGACTCTTGAATATGCGAGATAACCGTTCATTCTCTCAATCTTAGTCAAGTTCTTAGAACCGCATTTCGGGCAAACATCCATATTCAATTCCTGGTGTCCGCAATCATCACAGTATGATAGAGATAAGTTTACACCTTCGTAAAATCCCATATCCATTGCTCTGTTGATAAGAGTTTCAACCGCATCAGTATTATAATCAATAGGATATTTTACATACTGAATCTTTCCGCCATTAAACAAATCCCAGAATCTCTTTTCCAAATCTTGCTTTTCGATTGGTCCGATTTGCTCTGAAACGTGGCAGTGGAAAGAGTTTGAAACATACGGTTTATCAGAAACATCTTTTACAATACCATATTTCTTTCTGAATTGTTTAACTTGCAAGCCACAAAGGTTTTCTGCAGGAGTTCCGTAAATCGCATAAAGAATTCCGTCTTCTTTCTTGTATTCCTGAGTCTTCTTGTTAATGTATTCCATAACTTCCAATGCAAATTGACCGTCTTCAACAAGAGACTTTCCGTTGTAAACTTCTTGCAATTCATTTAGTGCCGTAATACCAAATGAAGCTGTAGAAGATTTAAGAACCGGTCTGATTTTATCATGGATTCCCAAGTGTCCGCCCAAGAAACCACCTTCGCAGAATGCCAACGGGTTAACTGATGCTTTCATTTCGCCAAGATAATCATAAGTTCTGATGTGAAGTTGTCTGATTAATTCAAGATAGTAATCAAGAACTTGATAGAAATCTTTGCTTTCTTTCTTAGCCTTAGCATAAATCATAGGTAAGTGAAGGCTGATAGCACCAATATTAAAACGACCTACAAATACCGGAGTATCGTTTTCATCAGCAGGCTCCATACCACCTCTTTCAAACCAAGGTGAAAGGAATGCTCTACAACCCATAGGTGAAACAACTTTGCCGTACTTTTTGTACATAGAAGCAACATAACCTTCACCAGTCAATGACAACCAGTCAGGATACATCGTCTTTTTAGAACACTCAACACCGGCTTTGAACAAGTCTTCATTAACCTTGCCTTCTCCGTGAAGGTTCTTATCATACAAGAAAACTATCTTAGGGAATAATACAGGCTTTTTGTTGCCTTTTTTACCTTGACCGCCCATTCTGATTTTCAACATAGCCAGAGTTGCCATTTTTTCATACTCTTCAGTACCCAAACCTGTTGTTACTGTAATGAACGGATAATCACCTCTTGAAGATGCTACTGTGTTAAATTTGTATTCCCAACCTTGGAAACCTTGTTCAAAATCTTTTTGAACATCTGCAATTGCAGCTTCTCTCGCTTTTTCAAAGGACAAACCTAAGCATAAATACTTGTTATTCTGTCTTTCATATGTTTTTGCAGCGTAAGGCGCAAGAATCTTATCAACTTCCGGAACGGTAAAACCGCCGTACTGTTGGCTTGCTGCTGCCATTACGATATCACCAATTACATCAAACGCAACATCAAGAGATTTTGGTTCATTGTACCAAAGGTTACCCATTTCAAACCCACCTTTAAGCACTGATGCAACATCAAATAAACAACAGTTCATTGTGTCACGTCTTGCTGACATATCGTGAATATAAATGTAACCGTCTCTGATAGCTTGAAGTTCATCCACTGTTAAGAAGAACTTTTTGTATAATTCTTTATTAAGTTCGTTGAAAATCAATGAACGTTTTGTTGAAACCAGTGTAGAATCGGCATTGGCATTTTCTTTGTCACCAATGTACATAATTCTTTGAGATTCCTGATAAACTTTGTCTAGCATATGTACGAAATCCTGTTTATAGTTTCTGTAGTTTCTATAGCTTTGTGCAACACTCGGATAAAGATGTTCGAGAGCACCTTCAACAAGGTTGTGCATATCAGCAATTGAAACTTCTTGCTTATTCATTCTTATAATATTATTATCTACAAAATCACAAATTTCTTTCAAGTCCTCATCCGTCAATTGAACGAGCGCTCTTGTAGCTGATTTTTTTACTGCGTTAATAATTTTTCTGTTATCAAAAGGCTCTGAAGTTCCATCCTTTTTAATAACTGAGATTGCTCTAACTTTTAAAGGAGTAACTTGGGCAGTCTTAGGAGCTTCAAGTTTTGAAACCTGAGAAACAAATTCACCATTTGGTGCTGAAGTACCTTTTATAACATCAGTTGCAACTTTCGATGAGGTAAATTCTACTATATTTCTTTCCTTGTTCAAACTATTTTGCATATCGACTTATGACCTCCTAATTTAACAACGCAAGGCTAGCTATTCAATTTCGTATTATTATTTATAACTATCCTTTAATAAGAGAATAACATTCTCTTCCCCAAATCTAATCCTATATTTAAATGATAATTCAAAAACCATTTTATATCAACAAATTCATAAAACGTCACAATCCGCAAAACCCAGTAAAATCAACAACTTTACGTTTCGCAACAATGTTAAAATTGTTAAATTTTTTGCATGAAAACATGTTGTAAAACCCCTTGACAAACTCTGAACAAGACAACAATTGTTAATCGGACACTAATAAGATAAAAACAATCATAGGCATGGGGGTAAATATATTTGGTTGGTAGGTAATAACTACAAACTCAATGTCC